>NZ_JBAMMY010000278.1:0-27659 GCF_051233685.1 Desulfobacterium sp. N47 | reverse complement strand
GGTATTGTCAAAAACTCGGCATTTATTGCCTTTTGTGGTTCTCCAATGAAAATCGGAGCCCTTAAGTCCGCTCTATTGCCGGGATTTCAACTGTTGACCTGTTTAACAAGCCGCCTTTAATCGTTTTGAAATTAGCTCTATTGTAATTATTATAAAGGTAGTATAAAAATATCCAGGAAATGCAAAAAGTTCGGGTTTATACCGGTTACCGGCCTTCGGGGCTGTGTTGTAATTACCGGCATCCGGTGTTGGGCGCTTTGTTAATCTTCCGGATTCAGGGTTAAGCCCGGGATGACAAAACCCCCTTTAGGCTGCTATTTTGATTAATTATGACACAATCCCTTCGCCGGTATGATAAATTGTGAATTCTTTATTAACAAAAAAAAATTATTACGGATAATAAAATGGAAATTGTCTCAATAGCGGCAAGCAGGAAAAAAGGTACCAGAAAAACCTGTATGAATGAAGCCGAGCTGATAGCTGATCACGGATTAAGCGGTGATGCTCATGCAGGCAAATGGCACAGGCAGGTCAGTTTTCTTGCATCGGAAAGCATCGAAGACGCCAAAAACAGAGGGCTTAATGTCGCATTCGGCGATTTTGCGGAAAATATTGCAACAACCGGAATCGACTGGAAGAATATGCCTGTCGGCACAAAACTGAAACTTGGCGAAAAAGCTCTTGTGGAAATCACACAAATCGGGAAAGAGTGCAAAAAGAAATGCGCCATATATTATCAGGCCGGGGATTGCATAATGCCAAGAGAAGGTATCTTTGCAAAAGTTTTGGAAGGAGGCACGATACGGTGCGGAGACAAAATTCAGATAATTTCTTCCCGGGTAGAAGTTATTTACTGGAAGGAAGATAGTACCGTTACGGTAAACCATAATCTTGTCGGAGAAGAGCCCCTGTCTATTCGTATACAGGGAAAGCCTTATTCCGTGGTGATGCGGACTCCGGGGGAGGAAATACCCCATGTTGCCGGTTTTTGCCTGGGGGAAGGAATAGTGGATACTCCGGAAGATTTTGCTTCTCTTGCATTTTGCGACGGAACCGATACCAATGTTGTTACCGCCACACTCACAGCCGATCGTAAAGAGATAGTATCCGATCTTCTTGAAAGGCGTGGTTTTATCAGTCAGACAAGCTGCGGCTTATGCGGTAAAGAGCTTATAGAAGATCTTTACCAGGACATTAAGCCTATGACAAACGATTTAACCTTAGATATCAGGAAAGCGGATTATTGCCTTAATTCTCTTTTAGATCACCAGCCTTTAAAAGAAAAAACCAAAGCTTCGCATGCCGCTGCCGTTTATGGTAAAGATTATAAGCTGCTGGGCGTTTCCGAAGATGTTGGGCGCCATAATGCTCTGGATAAGGCTATAGGGAAACTGTTTCTTGACAAAAAGCTTTCTGAGGCATCTTTTGTTGTTCTTTCATCAAGGGTAAGTTTCGAGCTTGTTCAAAAAGCCGCAAGAGCAAAGATCGCTGTTGTCCTTGCAATATCACGTCCGACCGAACTTGCCGTAAAGCTTGCAAAAGAACTTGATATGACAATTGCATGCCATGCAAAAAAAGGCGGACTTTTAATTTACAGCGGCGAAAAGCGGCTTAAAAGATGAACCGGATTTAAGCGGTTTTAAGCCTTTTCAATGTCCTGAAAGAAAGAACGATAACACCTGCCGCCAGCACAATAAGCAGAATGTCGGTTGTTATAAGCATATAGTTTTTCTTCGGAAGATATTGGTTTATAAACAGGCTCCATAGCGAATAAATTGCGGTAGCCATCATAAATATTGCCGGTATAATTGAAAACAATGCCTTCTTTCCGCGCTTTATAAGCCATACGGAGATTACAATTAAAGCAAGGGAAGCAAGAAGCTGATTTGCCGATCCGAAAAGCGGCCATATCACCAGAAAAGCATTGTAGTATGCCAGCACAAACATCATAACAACACAGATTAAAGCATTAAAAATATATGTTTTAAACAGTACCGGAACGGTTTTGAAAATAAACTGCCATAATTCTTCAAGCAGATAACGGTTTAGCCGCACGGCGGTATCTAAAGTCGTTACCACAAAACCTTCAACAAGAAGGATACCGAATATTGTTCCTATAGCCGCCTGAACCCCTAAGCTGTTATGCAAAAGAAGTCCCATGCTGAGAGCAAACGCAAGAATAGGATTTGATCTTACACCGGGCGAGGAAGGAAAAACAATATTGCAATAATCGGTAAAACCAAGCGCTCCGCCCACAGCAATAAGCACGCACATGGCAAATATTCCCTCAACAATCATGCCTCCGTAGGCTATGCGCCTTCCATCCGATTCTTTTTGCAATTGTTTTGAAGTAGTTCCTCCGCATACCAGACAGTGAAATCCGGATATCGCACCACATGCGACAGTAATAAACAGAAACGGCCACACCGGCCCGACTTTGGCGCCTGCCTGCGCTATGTTCCATGCAGGAGCCTGCATTGTAACGCCCTTGAACCCGGCAACTATGCCTGCGACAAGCAAAACGATAATTCCTCCGTAAAGCAGAAATGAATTGGTAAAATCACGGGGCTGGAGCACAAACCAAACAGGAAGGCCTGCCGCAAATATAGTGTATATCGAGATAATAATCATCCAGTGAACAGGATTAAGCGACACCGGATATTTCAGGCCGGCAACGATGGAAACAACACAAACGATTATAGCAACCACAGATGCTAAATATGGATTTATCTCACGTTTATAGAGAAGATATCCTAAAAAAGGAGAGCAAAAAGTAATTACAATTACAGACATGGAAGCGATGCCGCCTATATGCACATTTATCACGCCATCAACAATTGCTGTTTTAAAAAGTGTCTGAGCCGGGTCAAGATGAAGAGATTCGATGGGCACTTTTGATGTAAGGGAAGTTGCGGTAAGGCCAAGAAAGGAACTGGTAACTGTCAGAAGCATAATTATCGTAAAAGCTATAAAAAGAAAAAATCCCATCCGGCCAAGCGAGGTGTTTGCAATTTCAGCTATGGATTTTCCTTTTTCACGCAAGCTGGCATATAAAGTGGCAAGATCATGCGCGCCGCCGATAAAAATCGAGCCTATAACAAGCCACAACCATACCGGAGCATAACCGAAAAGAACCGCAACCGTGGGCCCGATGATAGGCCCGCCTCCGGCAATGCTTGAAAAATGATGCCCGAAGAGAACGACAGGGTTTGTTGGCACATAATCAACATTGTCTTTTAAGGCAACAGCCGGTGTCCGATTATTGTCATTCTCGTCAAACAACCGTGCTATCATCTTGCTGTAAACCGCATATCCGAAGTAAAAAAGCGGAAGCGACAGAATCAGCAAAAGTGCAACGTTCATAATTTATTCTCCTGATCAGCAAATGTCTTTTTTAATGGAATTTTGATCTATTTCAATTAAGTGCCGAAATATCGATCTCCGAAATCACCAAGACCGGGCACTATACATTTTTCATTATTTAAATACGAGTCTACAGCAGCAGTATAAATAGGCACATCCGGATATTTATCTGCAAGGAGTTTAATTCCTTCAGGTGCAGCTACAATACAAGCGGCAGAGATATCTTTTGTGCCTTTGTTTTTAAGCGCTGATATTGTATAAGCAAGCGAACCGCCGGTAGCAAGCATCGGATCAAGAATAAGAATATGTTTATCCTGTATGCCGGGTGGAAATTTTTTGTAATATTCATGTGCAACTGCAGTACTTTCATTACGTTCAAGCCCGATAAATCCCGCAGACGCCCATGGAAATAATTCTTTTGCCGTAAGCAGCATCGCTATACCTGAACGCAATACCGGTATAAAAACCAGTGATTTTTCCATGCTATAGCCTTGTGTGTCTGAAAGCGGGGTAATGACTGATTTCTCGTGCATTGGCAAATGCTTCGTTGCTTCTATAATAATTATCTGAGAAACAATAACAGCATGCCTGCAAAAATCTTCGGTACCGGTATTTTTATCACGTAAAATGCTTAATGAGTGCTTTAGTAATGGATGTTCAACAATGCGGATTTGATTCATTAAATTTCTCTTAAATTAAAATTTGATAAAAGATTTTACTTTTAAACTTCGCTTTTTCCTATCAAGCCGCTAAACACTTCCCGTACTGATTCAATCTGCAGATATTTCTTCAAGCGTTTTGTGTATGGATGGCTTGGTGCAAGCTTTTTAAGGCTTTGGTAAAAAAGCTCGACCTGCTCTTTCTTGCCGGAGTGAGCAAAATATGAACCAGCTATACCCATAAACCCAACTACCTCTGTGATATGGAAGATTTCCCTCTCAGGGTATAATGCTTTAATGTCAAACTTATGATCCAATATTTCAGGAACCTTCTCATAATTTCCTTCTATCATGCAAATTTCAGCATAGTTCAATTTTGCAAAAAGATAATCCGGATTTTTGAGATAGTTTTTCTCCACATAGTGTTTTGATTTTTCTTTATTGTTAAGATTAGAATAAGCGATACTGATAAAATTATATAATTGCGGAACATTCGGGTATCTTTTAATCAGCTCCTCAAGTCTGTCAATTATTGATTCAGGACTTTTTAGCGTTTTAATAAACAGATCGTTCATTTCATCCTGAACTTCTTTTGGGATGGAAGAAGCATGTATTGGCTCATCCGTTATTTCGTATGAAAGTAATTGAATAGAGTTTTCATCCTCATTTACAGGACTATTTTTTTGAGTTACTCTTTTCTTAATCGGAAGGTTTTTATTCTTATTCCTTTTTTTTGCTCTTTTTGCCATTTGCATCATGCCTTATTATTTATTATTAATAAGTTATCTTTATCAAGTAAAAAACATAACTTATGATTCTTTTCAAATAGCTGCAACTTTCTTTTGTTACCATTTCCGGCTCTTTTAAACAAAATATATCTTCAATTTCTTTCCCGTTATTTTCCAGTGACCTTTTTGAAAAATACAGGAAACATACGGATAGAACGAAAGCTGATATCCGTAATAGATTCGACCAAAGATCCGGCATAGAGTGTATCTGATTCCGAAACCAATATAATCGTGTTATCTTTATTGCCAAAACCAACCATGCGATTGCTCAGTTCTTCAACTATTGTTTCGGCAAGAACTTTGTCTGATCCTAATTTATCTTTTTCAAGCTCCGACAGCATATTCTTTAAAGTCTGCGATTCCCATGGCCCGATGATTTTAACAATTTTTATTTACCTTCTTTCTTTTCATCAAACATATTACCTTCCGTTACCATGGAAAGATGAAAGAGGTTATCGGAAATATATATATAGTGCCTTTTAAACTGTAAAGTTTGCCGATAATATTTTTTTTCAGCAGGGAATCAATCATCTTATCAGATCCGATAAGCTTTAGTTCAGGAGGTAACAACTGATTTAAAACGGTGTAAGCGTGTTCAGTCCCGGTTAAATTTCTTGCTATATCAATCTTAAAATAAAATTTTTTTTCGCGAATTTTAATCGTTATGAAGTCAACTTTAGGACGTTTGTCGGCAGGATAAAAAGTTCCAATGAGCAACATTGTCGGGCTCCCGGCCACTTGTGGATAAACACCCAATCCATAGCCATCGCGGCATTGCCCATCCGAAACAGTAAAAAGGACTATTGATAACAGTAAAAAGGCTGAAAATAGAGATTTATGGATGTATTTCATAATCGGTCTCCTTTCCTGGAATCGGTAATTTGCCTTGTTGATTTCCTTGAAGCCGTAGAAGTTCAAAAAGCGGTCAAAGAGGAATTGCCCTGTCCGGCACAGCCGTCCGGGCTTTTTGCCTTATGGCTTCGTCTGCAATTCTTTTCACTTCTTCCATATATCTCTCCATGCCCACTGCAAAAATAGAATTGTGATCGGCACCCGGTATTTTGAGAAATCTCTTGTTTGTTGAAGAACATGCATCGAAAAGGGCCTGACCATCAGCAAATGGAATAATATGGTCATATTCGGCATGTATAATAAGAACTAGTTTATCGAAACTTCGTATCTTGTCAATATGATAAATATCATCCTTCTTGCCGATTCCCAACCTGTCGATATTTACACCCACAAGACTTAGCAATGGAATAATATCTGCAAAACCACTTTCGATTATAAGACCGTCTATCTCATTTTTATGATGTGCAGCAAGCTCAAGTGCGGATGCGCTCCCAAGCGATCTTCCCATAACAATCAACGGTCCATAAAACCCATTTTGCTTAAGCCACTGCTTTACGAAGTTAAATATCACATGACAGTCATGCATCATATTTGTGACTGTAGGTGATCCGGTTGAACGGCCGTATCCTCTGTAATCTACAGGAAGAAAATTGATCCCGTTTTTTGTATATAAAGGGCCTAAATCATCATAATCTGAAACAATTTCACCATTTCCGTGAAAAAACAGAATCACGGGGGCAGCTTTTTCCGTGCCGTGAAATTTTCCTCCGATATTTACACCATCTTCAACTAAAATACTTATCTCTTCAACGCCCTTTGTCTGTGAAAAAGCACTCCAATCCGGCCTGGGATGAAAAAGAAGCGTCAATATCTCAGGATGATCAAGCAAAGAATAATCGGTTCCGGAAAAATCAGCCATATTCGAACCTCCTTTGTTTTTAATTTTTTACAGTTCTTTTAAGATAAATATATCTTTAATATCTCATAATCACTATAAATAAAAGATTAAGATTCTGTTTGACCGAGTTTTTGCAAATCTGTTTTCTCCGGACGCTTTTATTATGAGATTTGGTGATATAATTTTATTGCCAAATCCACAGTTGAAATTAAGAACATTATTGACAACTGTCATTCAAACGTTATACTTGAGACTTCGTTAAATCCGGAGGGTATTAGGAGAGGTGGCCGAGCGGCTGAAGGCCCCGCTCTCGAAAAGCGGTATCCTGTCAAAAACGGGATCGTGGGTTCAAATCCCACCCTCTCCGCCAATTAATTCAATTGGTAAGCTATAGTAGAGCTTTGGATAACTCACACATCCCGACATGAACATAGATTCGGATGTTATGCAAAGGTCTTGCTATGAGATAAAACCGGTATACATTTTTTATGGAGAGATGTCCGAGCGGCTGAAGGAGCACGACTGGAAATCGTGTGTGCTGTTAATAGCGGCACCGAGGGTTCAAATCCCTCTCTCTCCGCCATAAAATCACAGGTTTTTAAACCATTCCGTTTCAGCCTTATTCCGAAGCTGTCTTTTTGAGTTAATTAATCAGGTATTTTTTTTTATTATCGGGAATCTTTATTATGTCCTATCTTGTATTTGCCCGTAAGTATCGCCCTCAGAATTTTGATACTGTTGTAGGCCAGAAGCATGTTACTCAGACTCTGGCCAATGCAATATCAACCGGACGTGTTGCGCATGCCGTTTTGTTGTCCGGACCACGTGGCACCGGGAAAACGACTGTAGCCCGTATTCTTGCAAAAGCAATGAATTGCATTGAAGGTCCGACTCCTTCACCATGCAATGTATGCAGATCATGCACGGAAATAACCATAGGAAGTTGTGTAGATGTACTTGAAATAGACGGAGCATCCAACAACGGAGTTGAGAATGTCCGCGATTTAAGAGATAATATAAAATATAAACCTGCTTACAGCAGATATAAAATTTATATAATCGATGAAGTTCATATGCTAAGCACCCAGGCTTTTAATGCTTTGTTAAAAACGCTTGAAGAGCCTCCGCCCCATGTGATGTTCATATTCGCAACAACAGAGCCGCATAAAATTCCGGTTACTATTTTATCAAGATGCCAGAGACATGATTTTAAAAGAATCGGTCTTGATGACATTACCGATCAAATGCTTTATATCTGTAAAAAAGAAAATGTAGATGTTTCTTCAGAAAGCCTTACCGCAATCGCCCGTGCTGCCGGGGGCTGCATGAGGGATGCTTTAAGTCTTCTCGATCTTGTATTGAGCTGTTCGGAAGGCAGGATAAACGAAGAAAATCTTTCCGATATTATCGGACTTGTTGACAGAAGAACAATCTTTAAAATTACCGATGCTGTTTTGAGTGCCGATATCGTGGCGCTGCTTGATGTTCTTGATGATCTTTATCAAAACGGCCATAATTTCAAAGAACTTTATTCGGAAATAACCGAGCATTTCAGAAATCTGATTGTTGTTAAGATGGGTAAGAAGATTGATAAACTGATCAGTTTACCCTCAAGTGAAATAAATTTGATGGTAAAGCAGGTAAAAGATATTCCGGCAACATTTTTGAATCAGATTTTTGATATTCTATACAGGGAAGAATCGGCTATAAGGTTTTCGCCGAACCCCAAACTTGCTCTTGAAATTATTTTTTTCAGAATGCTCCAGGTAAAACCCGCGTTGCCTATAGAAGTTCTTATAGAAAGAATTGACGGTCTTTTAAAAAATATTCCAAGGCAGGATAACAGTGATATTTTAGAAAGCAAAACTGATTATAAACATATCGAAAATGATCGCCCGGAAGAAAAAATATGTGAAAAGGCTGTTGACCCTTATAAAGAAGCAGGATATGAGACCGGTTCAAAAAAATCACAAACGGATGCTGTTTTGGGTGAAAATAATTTACAGAAAATATGGAAAAGTCTTTATAAAGTCATTTCTGAAAAAAATCTTTCGCTTGCCACAAATATGGCAAAATGTTCAATAAAAGAAATTATGGAAAACAGCATTGTAATAGAAGTTGAGGGCAATGGATTTAATTTTGGCAGAATTACCAGTGGTAAAAACCTGGATATTTTAAAGAAGATATGTAATGATTTTTTCGGGAAAAATATTGAGATAGTTTTCGAAAAGAAAATATCGGCAGAAGTTAACACAAATAAAAAAGATAAACCTGCACAACTTAAAGATGATGCGTTAAATAATCCTATTGTTGCAGAGGCGCTTAATATCTTTAATGGCAGCATACATGAAGTAAAAATTTTATAGGAGGGGGTTTTAATGAAGGGACTTGGGAATATGATGAAACAGGCCCAGAAGCTTCAGGCCAGCATGGCTAAATTGCAGGAAGAACTGGGCTCAAAAACTGTTGAAGCAGCTTCCGGCGGAGGCATGATTAAAGTTGTGGCAAATGGTAAACAGCAGATAATTTCAATACGCATAGAAAAAGAAGTTGTCGATCCTGAAGATGTTGAAATGCTTCAGGACCTGATTCTTGCTGCAGTTAATGACGCCTTGACAAAATCCCAGGATATGGTTTCCCAGGAGATGGGCAAATTAACCGGCGGCATGAATATCCCGGGCCTGATGTGATTTTGTTAAAGACCATCTTAATAAGATCAAAGAATTATATAATTTTAATATATTCTGATTATCCGCCTAACAAGCCGGAATAGAGGCAATTTTTTATGCATTACCCTTTGTCTGTTTTGAATCTGATAAAAAATCTTACTAAACTTCCCGGCGTCGGAGAAAAAACCGCCGAGCGCTACGCAATGCATATTCTGCGCTCTTCACAGAAAGAAGCCGAGCAGCTTGCAGCCGATATACTCGATATGAAGCATAAAGTAAGAATATGCAGCAAATGTTTTGCTTTAAGTGAAACTGAAGTGTGTCATATATGCAGCAATCCATCCAGAAATAACTCTTTATTGTGTGTTACGGAACAACCTGCCGACATGGTTGCAATAGAAAAATCCGGGTCTTTTAACGGTCTTTATCATATACTGTCCGGGGTTTTATCTCCGATTAACGGTATCGGCCCGGATGATATAAAAATAAAAGAGCTTATAAAACGAATTGAAGAAGGAAAGATTACGGAGGTTGTTGTTGCCACAAGCACAAGCATGGAAGGTGAGGCTACTGCTTCCTACATTGCTCAGTGTCTTTCAAAATATACTGTAAATATTACACGTATCGCTTCCGGTGTTCCGATTGGCGGGGATTTGAAATATGTTGATCAGGTGACATTGAAAAAAGCTATGGAGACCAGGCATGCGATCTAAACAAGTTGTTTTGCCTGAAGATATATTTAAGTGCACAACCTGCGGCGATTGCTGCAAGGGATATGGTGGAACCTATGTAACAAAGGAAGATATCGTTGCAATTTCAAAATATATAAAAACTGATCCTGACAGCTTTGTCAGTAAATATTGTACCATATCATGCAACAAACCCGTGCTTAAACAGGGCACTAACAAATATTGTATATTCTGGGATAGGATTTGTACTATCCATCCTGTTAAACCGCGCATGTGCAGGCAGTGGCCGTTTATAAAAAGTATTATAGCCGATGTTGATAACTGGTATGTTATGGGCGGTTTATGCCCTGGTATCCATACGGATGTTCCACCTGCTGATGTGCTGGAATGTGTTGCCAGGGAGCTTTCCAAAAAGAGCTGAAATATATATTTACGGTTTCCAGCTTTTTATATCGTTTAGCTTATATACGCTTTTATCTTCCAGATCGGATATTATTTTAAAAAGGATTTTTCTTTCTTCAAGAATTTTAATTCCTTCATAAAGAGCTTCCGGGTTGCCATTCCATACTCCCAGAAGATTCTTTGTGGAGAGAACGGCGCCCTGGTCTGTTAAACCGCAGCATAAAAGATAAACGGAAATAGTTTCAACACTGAGCCCGAGTTTAAAGATCTCCTGATTCATGGAAGGTTTTGCATGGTCATTGTTCACGGGATATTCCTTTGTTTAAGACTTTGGTTATTTATTAAATTTACCTTCTTTTTATGAGTACAACAAATAAAAATCAATATAAAAGGTAATCGGTTATACAAAAATGATAGGAATTTTTGATTCAGGAATCGGCGGATTAACAGTAGTCAAAGCGGTAATGGGAAAAATCCCCGGTTATGATATTATATATTTCGGCGATACTGCCCGGACACCTTACGGCAGTAAGAGTTCCGAAACTGTAATCCAATATGCCATTGAAGATACGGAATTTTTATTAAACAACGGAGCAAATATAATTGTTGTGGCTTGCAATACCGCTTCCAGCGTTGCAACAGACAGTATAGTAAAAAAATTTGATGTTCCGGTTTTTGAGGTTATTACTCCTGCTGTGGAACTTGCCGTTGAGTCTTCAAGAAAAATGTCCATAGGTGTTATCGGTACAAGGGCAACGGTTAAAAGTTGTGTATATGAAAATAAGATTAAGGCTATAAATGCCGGGGCAAAAATTTATTCGGTTGCCTGTCCCCTTCTTGTTCCCCTTGTTGAAGAAGGCTGGATAAACAGGCCCGAAACATCAATGATAGTAAAAAAATACCTTCATTCCCTTAAAGTAAAACAGATAGACACCTTGATTCTGGGTTGCACGCATTATCCGCTTCTTAAGCATATAATTTGCCGCAAAATCGGAAAGAGAGTAAATATAATTGATTCTTCTTTGGGAGTAGCAGATAAGCTTGAAAAATTTCTTCAGGAACACCCTGATATTGGCAGCCGGTTGGGCAAAAACGGAAAATCAAGAATCATCGTATCTGATATAACTGCACAATTTGAAAAAACGGCAAAAGCGACCTTAAGGCGCAATGTTGTGCTTGAGCATGCCAGAATATAATGTTTTAAGCACAATTTCAGGTGTTATTCCATTTAAGCATTTTGGATCTTTGCACTCCTGTTTACCGGTTTCGAAACATGGAATGCAGCCGGTTTGAGATCGTAGGATTTGTACAAAGCGGCCAAACGGCTTCCACCTTTTCGGATTTGAGGGCCCGAATATCAATATTGCCGGAATCCCCATAAATGCTGCAAGATGGCTTATGCCTGAATCATTTCCGATAAATCCCCTGCTTTGTTTTAATAATGGTACTAGCTCTGACAGCTTTGCGGGTCTGTGAATCTTTATATTTGAAAGAAGATTTTTCTTAAATATTTCTGCAAGATCATATTCAGCAGGCCCTATGATAACCTCATAACATATTTTTTTTGAATCGAGATTTTCACAAACATTTATATAATTTGAAACCGGCCAGTTTTTCCTTGTGCTTCCTGATCCCGGATGTATTATTATTTTAGATTCAGTATGTTGCGCTTTTCTGTTTCCAAACTCTTTTGTCAGATAATCGTGATATTGTTTTTCAGGCAGGTTGTCATTATCTATCAGTTTGTTTTGTGCAAGAAACTTTAAGATATAGCTTAAAATATGGATTTCAAGAGTTGCATCAGGGCGCGGAGATATACGATATATCCTTTTTTGAATAATACTGCTTATAGTGTTTTCGAATTCAGCAGAATATGAAAAAAGAAGAATTTCATCGTATGATCTTAATATCTCTGCTGCAACGGAATCAACTTTACCGGAAAATAACGAGGAAAAAAATGCGGCTTCAACAGGATAGGTTTTGTCTGTTATTTTAAGTAAACAGGCTAACTCTCCTATATTTTTATTACAAATAGCATCAATTTGTCGGAATTTTTCTTTAAGCTTTATTATTGCAGGAAACAGCGAAACAATATCTCCAATTGCTCCCTGATGTATGAATAGCAGCTTTCTTTGCATAAGCAATTACCATTGTTATTGTCTTACCATCATTCTTTCAGCGGTTTGCCAGACTCATGATAACGGGACATTACGCTATGGCGGCGGCCGTAAAACAGATAAATCAACATGCCTAATAACATCCACACTCCCAGCCGCAACCAGTTTGCCGGCGGAAGCGAGAACATCAGAATAAGGCAGAATGCCATCCCGAGTAACGGAACTACAGGCACCCAGGGACAGCGGAATGGCCGCTTTGCCTGCGGTTGAATATAGCGCATTACAAGCACTGCCGTACAAACGATTACAAAAGCAAGCAGTGTGCCTATATTTACCAGTTCAGCCAGTATGCCAAGCGGAATGAAAGAGGCCATCGCTCCGACCACAATTCCTGTAATGATGGTTGATTTCCATGGTGTACGGAATCTGGGATGGATGGCGCCGAAAAACTTTTCCGGCAGCAGGCCGTCTCTTGCCATAGCAAGAAGCACACGCGGCTGGCTGAGCATAAGCACCAGGATGACGGATGTGAGTCCTACCACAGCTCCAAGAGAGATGACGAACTGTCCCCAGCGCAAACCAACGGTTTGGAAAGCCGCAGCTATCGGTGCATCAATATCTATCTGGTTATAGGGAACCATGCCTGTGAGTACCATGGCTACTGCTATGTACAGAATCGTGCAGATAGTAAGAGAAGCAATAAGTCCGATCGGAACATCACGTTGCGGATTGCGCGCTTCCTCCGCATGGGTCGAAACAGAATCGAAACCTACGTATGCGAAAAAAATTATTGCAGCTCCTGCAAGCATTCCCACCGGCGCTCCGTCTGCGCCGGTTTGGCCCAGTATTGTTTTTCCAAACAGGCTCAATCCTGTCCATCCGAATGGAGCATAAGGGTGCCAGTTTTTTGTATCTATGTAGAACGCGCCGACGACTATAACCAGCAGCACCACAGCAAGCTTGATTGCTACCATAATATTATTGAAACGAGAGCTTTCCCGTATGCCTATAATCAGCACAACAGTCAGAAACGCCACGATTAAAAGCGCAGGAAGGTCAAATAAGCCTTCGGTAGGAATAAAATTGCCGCGAACAGGATCGAAGTCAAAAGGCGCCTTTGACAGGATTTTAGGTAGATGGATATCAAACATCCCGATAAAATTCTGAAAATACTTAGACCAGCCGTGAGCTACAGAAGCGGATGCCACCGTGTATTCCAGCACAAGATCCCATCCGATTATCCATGCAAACAATTCGCCTAGTGTTGCATATGCATAGGTGTAAGCAGAACCGGCCACAGGCGCCATTGATGCAAATTCGGCATAGCAAAGTGCGGAAAATACACAGGCCATTCCTGACACTATAAATGATATAGGCAACGCAGGCCCTGACTTGTATTGAGCGGCATATCCGGTAATAACAAATATGCCGGCTCCGATAATACAGCCTATGCCAAGGCTGGTAAGCGACCACGGGCCGAGAACGCGCCGAAGGCGGTTATCGCTTTTCATTTCTTCATGCAGCATGCTGAGTGATTTTCGTTTGAATGAATGCTTAAACATGTATATCCTCTTGTATCCGATAGCCAGTAATATTTGATGCACTTGTAAAAACCTGAGTTATAATTTTTGCATGGCCATATCATTTTTATGATCAGATTGAAACAGGAGAATTCTTCTTGAGCGATTTTTGTTATGTATTAAAGGTGTCGTAATTCGAAAGTTGTTTGAAATAAAGCGATTACAAAAGGAATATGGCTGGCATGAAATTAAAGGAATGGAATTGATATGTTGATTGAGCAAATATCTTCAGGTTCAGCTTCTATGGAAATGTTATAGCGTTTGTCATAAAATGTCATGGTTAAGAGGTCATTAAGAATTCTGAATAAACTTGTATTATTGATGCAATCAGAACATTATTCTGACAAACGCTATAAAAATGTTTTTCTAAGCGGGGACAGTGACTACCGGCACTGGCGCATTTTTTACTACCTTTTCCGTAACGCTCCCGAATGCGAATTTCCCTTTCCGGCCTTTTTTTGCCATCACCACCATATCAATTTTTTCTTTACTTATAAATTGGAGAATCTCTTCAGCAGGATCACCGATCGCCACATGCTTTATGTAAAGCGGGCATCCCTTAAGATATTCGGCGCAGATATTATCCAGACGCTCCTTAGCCTTCTTTTCTTCCCAGTCATGAATTTTTTTGATGTGCTCATCATCAAAAATGCCATACCATGGCTCATGAATTCCCAATTCTTCGATGACATAGAGCATATGAATTTCCATCTGATATTTTTGTGATAGAGAAGTTACATAAGAAAGCGCCTTTTCGGCATTACCTGAAAGATCTGTAGGCCATAATATTCTTTTCAGTTCCATATTAATATCTCCTGTAATATCTAATCCGTACATTAGAGCCAATTACAAAACTCTCAACTATGTCATTTCCGAGACGTTAGTTGGAGGGAATCCGGTTTATAACTGTCTGAAGTCATGGATGCCAGACAAAAGCATTCCGGAATGACAAAACGTTTTACAATTAGCTCATTATTTTATAGAAAATTGTTGTTAGGACAGGATGTTGCGCGATAGAACAGTTACTGTAATTTGTAATTTAATCCGGAAATTCAAGAGTGACCGATTTTTCTTCTCCGTCAGCCTTCATTTTGACAACCAATTCTATACTGGCGTT
This sequence comes from Desulfobacterium sp. N47, assembly GCF_051233685.1. Taxonomy (NCBI): domain Bacteria; kingdom Pseudomonadati; phylum Thermodesulfobacteriota; class Desulfobacteria; order Desulfobacterales; family Desulfobacteriaceae; genus Desulfobacterium; species Desulfobacterium sp. N47. The sequence goes on along the minus strand of NZ_JBAMMY010000278.1, from coordinate 12,525 downwards.
ACGTATCCCCAAAGACAAAGGTATTTCTCCCTGGTCCATGTGAGTAATCTTTTTGCATTGTATCAAGAATAATCTCACCAATCGGTTTTCCCGGAGAAGGGAGTTCACTTTTCTTATAGTTGGCGATTACTTTAATTTCACCGTTTTTTGCACGGGTGAGCGTTATTTTTTCAGCACTGTCATTTATGCCATGAAGTGCGGCAAGGGCCAGCCATTTCAGCGCCGCTTCCTGCTTATCAGTATCTCTTGCCAAATCCGACAATTCTTTAAGCGGGTCATTTGTAGCATAGCAATCGCATAGTTCTTGAACTTTAAGGTGCAAGTTCTGTGAATCTTTCATAAAGAATCTCCTTTAAAATTTTATTTCCATGCAGACACTATAGCAAAGTATTAAATCAAACAATCAATCTGATAATATCTATGAAAAAAAATATTATTTTGCCGAAGTCGCTTTATATTTCGCATAAAGATCATGAAGCCTCTTTTTCAGCACCTTGATCTTATTGCTGTCATCCTGAGAAGCCCACTTTGGTTCACTGATTGAAAAAAGGCTGTTGCCGATTTCATCAATTACATGTTCAGTAGCCTCACACCATTCCAATGTACATATATCCTGCATCTGTGCGGCTTCGTCGATATCTTTTTCAAGCATGTTCAAGGATTTTTCCAGATTGTTGATAAACACTCTCCAGCTTTCTATCATATGATCCTGTACGTTTGAATATAAATACTCTTCTGATTGCGGCATATTATCCTCCTTGTTTTTTTGATATTTGATTAATTGTATCTTGATTATACTTAAGTATAGAATAGGAGAAATATTACTGTTGTCAAGAGGAACCGGAGGTGATCAGGACAGTTTCATGCAATAATTAGTTATATATTCAATAAGATGAAAATATATAACTATATGGGATTTAATGGTTTAATAAATATTCAGCAAATCACTTCCGAGGGAACCGTCCAGGGCTTCAGAGGGAATAACATCAAATTTCTCAGGTTCCCAATTTGAAATGGCGCCTTGACCCTCTTAATAAATTATTCTTCACGGTCTCCAAGAAGATCCGGATTAATGGCCAGTACGAGATGACCCCAGTTCTTACTGCGTGACGAGCCGGACTTGGTTATCTGTCTGCGGGTGCCTTTGAGAAACAGTATTATGGATTAAAACAAGCGGCATAAACAACACATTATTGAAACTTCTTGACATATATATCTCATATCATTAATTTCCAGAAAGAAATTAATATATGTTAATCACAGCGCAATAACCGGAGAAAAAACAATGGCAGATTTTATATATCAGGAAATGTTTCCTATAGGAAAAGATGAAACCGAATACAGGCTTCTCACAAAAGATCATGTTTTAACCGATAGCTTTGGCGGCAAAACAATAGTAAAAGTCTCACCCGAAGGGCTTTCTTTTCTTTCCGAGCAGGCATTTAAAGACGTTTCCCATCTTTTAAGATCCTCTCATTTAAAACAGCTTTCAAATATTTTAAATGATCCCGAAAGTTCGGAAAACGACAGATATGTTGCTCTTGAGATGATTAAAAATGCCGTTATTGCAGCCGAAGGAGTTTTTCCTCTTTGCCAGGATACCGGCACTGCCATTGTGCTTGGAAAAAAAGGGCAACAGGTATGGACGGGATTTTCCGATGAAGAGGCCATATCAAAAGGTGTTTTTAACGCTTATACAAAAAACAATCTGCGTTATTCCCAGAATGCTCCTCTTACAATGTTTGATGAAAAAAACACCGGCTGCAATCTTCCTGCCCAGATTGAACTTTATGCTGTTGAAGGCGACTGCTACAAGTTTCTTTTCATTGCAAAAGGAGGAGGATCGGCCAACAAGACATATCTGTTCCAGGAAACCAAAGCAACGCTTAGCCCGGAAAAGCTGCTTGATTTTATGGAAGCCAAGATGAAAACTCTGGGAACGGCGGCATGCCCTCCTTATCATCTTGCTTTTGTTGTTGGAGGAACATCTGCTGAATTGAATCTAAAAACGGTAAAGCTTGCTTCCGCAGGCTATCTGGACGCACTGCCAACAAAGGGAAATCTTTCGGGGCATGCTTTCAGGGATATTGAACTCGAAGAAAAGCTTTTAAAAGTATCGCAGGAGCTTGGAATAGGAGCGCAGTTCGGCGGCAAATACTTCTGCCTTGATACAAGAGTAATACGCCTTCCGAGACATGGCGCATCATGTCCGATAGGTGTTGGTGTTAGTTGCAGTGCAGACAGAAACATCAAGGCCAAGATCACAAAAGACGGCATCTTTCTTGAAAATCTTGAAAAAAATCCGGCACAATATCTTCCGCTTTTAAAAGAAGCCGAATCAGGTGCAATTTCGATTGACCTTAACAGGCCAATGGATGAAATCAGAGCTATACTAAGCAAACATCCTGTTGCGACAAGATTGCTTCTTTCGGGAAAAATTGTGGTAGCAAGAGATATTGCACATTCAAAACTTAAAGAACGACTTGATAAAGGAGAAGGCCTTCCGCAATATTTCAAAGATCATATAATTTACTATGCAGGCCCTGCAAAAACACCTCATGGATATCCATCCGGTTCCTTCGGGCCAACAACTGCCGGAAGAATGGATTCCTATGTTCCCGAATTTCAAAAGCACGGCGCATCAATGGTCATGCTTGCCAAGGATAACCGGTCCAAAGCCGTAACCGAATCATGCAAAAAATACGGTGGCTTTTATCTCGGCTCTATTGGCGGCCCTGCGGCAAGACTGGGAAAAGAATGTATTACAAATATTGAAACCATAGAGTATCCTGAGCTTGGAATGGAAGCCGTATTCATGATTACGGTAAAAGACTTTCCCGCATTTATAATAGTAGATGATAAGGGAAATGATTTCTTTGAGAAACTGCTTGGTTAATTTTTGTGCCGGGCTTTGGGCCTGGCACAGGAGTTATCTTCATTTCTGTTTTTTTAATAAATCAAGCTTTCGCATTTTACTTCTAAGAGTATTTGGATTTATATTAAGAAGCTCGGCTGCTCCTCCTGGCCCGTTAATTTTACCCCCTGTATGCTTCAGCACTTTCCGAATATGTAATGACAAGGCTTCTTCCAAGTCCAAAGGCTCGTTTTTATCCGCCGGAGATGTATGATTTTCTGAGCTAACTTGCGGGAAAATAATCTTGGCAATTTCTTTTAAGTAGAGAATAACTTTGCCTTCAGCATCATTTTCTTTACTATAAACCGGCTGATCAAAAATATCAGATTCTGCTTTTTTGAATATTGTGTCTTCAAATATAAGCGGGCCTGAAATATTTTTACCCTGATATTGAATTAAAATCCGTTCAACATAGTTTTCAAGTTCACGCACATTGCCTGGCCAGCTATAGGCTTTCAGCTGATCAATGGCTCTCGGGTCAATGGTTGGAGGAGAAGATATATTCCTTTCAACGGATTTTCGATTTATAAAATAGTAAACCAGGTCAGCAATATCATCTCTTCTTTCCCGTAAAGGTGGTATTTTGATGGGAAACACATTCAGCCTGAACCAGAGATCTTCTCTGAACCGGTTTGAATTTACCATATTTTTCAGATCCCTGTTTGTGGCGGCAATAATTCTTACATCAACAGGTACAGGCACAGTACCGCCAACGCGTTCTATTTTCTTTTCCTGAAGCACCCTCAAAAGTCTCACCTGTGCTTCCTGCGGTAATTCCCCGATCTCATCCAAAAGAATGGTTCCTTTGTCGGCACGCTCAAACCTGCCGCGTTTTTGAAACAATGCTCCGGTAAAAGCGCCTTTTTCATGTCCAAAAAGCTCGCTGTCAATAAGGGTTTCCGGTATTGCACCGCAATTTACCTTAATAAACGGCTGATTTTTTCTAGGCGATGAATAATGGATGGCGTTTGCGATTACTTCCTTGCCTACGCCGGTTTCGCCAAGCAGAAGCACAGGAATATTTACAGGAGCAACCTGTCTTGCCATATCAAAAACCTGTTTCAGGCCCGCATCCTTACCTATGATTTCATCCCCTGAAATACGAAGCATCTCTTTATAAAGATACCTGTTATCATCGGCAAGCATTTCTTTTAATTTCAATACCTCATGATGTCGAAAAGCGTTTGACATGGCAATGGCAAAAGGATCATGCAACATTGATAAAAGGTGGGCGTGTTCACTTTCATATTGGCCTGATCCGATTAAATAAGTAATAAGGGCAAATAATCTTTTATCCTGTATCTTGAGAGGGAGGACCATGAGAGCCATATCCGGCCTATCGATTAATTTTGAAACTACATTAAGGCTTGACGGATACATCTCAGGTTTGTTTACGATTAATACATCCTGAAGACTGGACCAATGCTTTTCAACTTCCGATCCAATTTCCGGTAACAATGGAATAATTTTATTCATTTTTTCTATTTTATAGCGACTGACCTGAGCCAGTGTTTCTACGGCAGGCATGCCCGGCTCACCCAGCACCAGACTCATTCCGGTTAATGGAATAAATTGTTCTAAATATTCCAGCGCCTTCCACATAGCGGTTTCGATATCCAAGCTTCCGCATATCCGCATTGTTGCCTGACGGAAAAATTCGTTAGCATCTATGTCCATAGAATCCTCTTTATACTATGCAATTACGGAAAGAATATAAGACTAATACTAACCATATATCACATCTTTGCGTTAAATATAAATATAAATATTTCTATTAAAAGATAATCAATTTACTGTATTTATAACTAATTGTAATATAAACATATTATTATTTGGCACGATTTAAGCAGTAATACTTATCCAAGATGGCGGCTACTATATTTTCGGATTTTTAATATACGAATATTATAAACCATAGAGCGACTTTTAAATTATTGGAGGAGAAAAAATGACTGACGAAAAAAGAAATTTACCGACAAGGTTGGGAAACAGGCCTCTTGAGAAACCAGAAGATGCGGAACCGATCCTGCCGGTAGATCCGCCGGCAAAATGGGATCATGAAGCTGATCTGGTAATAGTGGGATCAGGAGGAGGAGGTCTTGCAGGCGCCCTGTTAGCCAAAGACAAAGGATTCTCTGTAATCCTTATAGAGAAGATGGATAGCACAGGCGGAACCTCTCAATATGCCGGCGCCTTTTATGCTTACAACAGCAGGGTCCAGAAAAAGAAAGGAATAGAATGGGATGCAAATGAGGTTGCCATGGGAAGCCTCTTTGAAACAGGTTATACGGGCAACATACATTTATTTCGTAACATGATAGAAAAGAGTGGCGAAGTCGTCGACTGGATAGAAGATCAGGGTTTCGAATGGGAGAATGAGATAGCCGGATACCCCGCAGTTACTTCCAGAGGCGGCCATCAGAGATTATGTTACATTCCAATGACGGAACTTATGAACTTTTTAGCCAAAAAGTGCAAAGAAAAGGGTGTGAAGTTCATGGTTAATACTCAGGTAGACGCCCTGGTGAGAGATAACGGCAGGATTGCGGGGGTGAAAGCTACGGTCAATCCGGAGGGAACCACTGTTTTCGTAAAAGCAAAAAAAGCTGTGCTTATGGCGGCCGGCGGTATGCAACACAATCTAAGCTTGCTTAAGAAATATGCGCCCTCAGTATATAAGGGAGTCGGCAGTGTATCGATGTCTCTGCCGTGCAATACCGGAGAATGTTTCAGGATGGGGCTTGGAGTGGGAGCCGATGTGGCAGGGTTTGATTCGTGCACCTGTTTTGAAGGGGGAATAGACCACAGAACGGAAAATGGCGGCCCCTGGTTTAGATTTTTATATTCCGGAGATGTTCAGCTGTCGAGGGCTCCGTGGCTGCACTTAAACAAAGCGTGCGAAAGATTTATGATGATGGGCAACAATTTAGGCCAATACATGCTTAGACCACCGGCAATGATGTCGCAGCCCGGGGGTAGGGCCTATGTCATTTTCGATAACAAATACGAAGAAAATATCTGGAAGATTCAGGACGATGTCCCATTGGGCTTATCCTGTAAACGCCCCCTTACGCCGGATGTGCCGGGAAACGAAATAATTACCAGAAATGAGACTCTTGCCCCTAAAGACTGGCGATTGGCTGTGAAAGAAGCAATCGATGTGAAGGTAATAAAAGTGGCCGATACATTGGAGGAGTTAGCTGAAAAATTAGGCCTGGATAAAGTTTTATTCAAACAGGCAGTAGAGAAGTGGAATAAATACTGTGATGCCGGCGAGGACCCCGAATTCGGCACACCTGCCCGTTTCTTAATCCCGATAAAGCATGCTCCATTCTATGGGTTGAAAGCCGGTGGCAGTACGGGGCCGATGGGCACCGGCCTGAGGACCAATCCTGACATGCAGGTATTGGATAAGGACCAAAAACCCATTCCAGGGCTATATGCCGCATTTTTCACGGCCGGTGGAAGTATCGGAGAAGGCAGAACTCCGATGGGCTTTGGTCTTCTGGGGGGTTGCAGTATGTCTACTACCTCAGGTTATACTGCTGCTCAACATGCTGTATCACAAAAATAAAATAGGAAGGGAAAACTATTATGAAGCTGGTAGATGGAAACGGTGGAACAATAATGCAGGTAAAAACGATGAAGCGTCAGGACGAGCGACTCGTTGTCCGGGGTATGGCGATGGGCGGCATGCCCATGACGGCCTTTGTTAAACCCGAGGAGTTGTGGAGCGCTTTCCATCTGCTCAGCTGGGATATTGTAAAATATATGCCCGTCATGCTTTGGAAAGGGTTTCAACGAAGCCGGATTCTTAAAAAAAAGAAATAGCCGGCAACAACCTGTTTAGCTTCGTCTCAATGAGAAAGTAATCAAATAGCGCCGGACTCTTTTTATATAAATGGAGGATTTTAGAATGGAAGGGCAATTCAATTATTTGTTTACTCCTATTTAAGATTGGAACAAGGACCATTAAGAACAGGATATATTTCGGACCTCACGGAACTATGTTTGCCGATAAAGATTACATAATGGATGACAGATACGTTGAGTATTTAAGAGCCAGAGCAAAAGGCGGCGCAGGACTCATAATAGCCGGAATGATGACTGTAATGGAAAATGCAAGAGATTTGGCCGGCATTCAGGAGATACATGACAAAAGAGTAGTTCCCATGCTTCGCAAACTTGCAGAGGCGGTACACAACGAAGGCGCTACGGTTTTGGTACAGCTTTGTCATACAGGAAGGGAGTCTGATCCTGAGCTGAGCCGTCTTCCGGCCTGGTCGCCATCTGCAATTCCTTCATGCGCAATGTTTCGCGATGTGCCCAAGGAGATGGAAGAAGAAGATATTCATGAAGTAGTGAGGGCGTTTAAAAGAGCTGCGTCATTTGTAAAGGAAGCCGGTTTGGATGGAGTGGAAATTCATGGAGGTTCAGGCTATTTGCCTCAGCAGTTTATGTCGTCTGTCACAAATATAAGGACGGACGAATATGGAGGAAGCCTCGAAAACCGGCTGAGGTTTCCCATTGAAGTGATTGATGCAGCTCGTAATGCTATAGGAAACAATCTGATTCTGGGAATAAGGCTTTCAGGCGATGACTTTATACCGGGAGGAAACGGCATAGATGACTATAAGGAAATAGCCCGGCAATTTGAAGCAACCGGAAAGATAGATTTTCTTCATGTAGGCGGTCCGTTCTATGAAGGCATATATGGTCTGGGTATGGGCATGCAGGTTCCTTTGGGCTTTTATACTCCGCATGCCGTAGGATTCAAGGAGGTTGTTGATCTTCCGGTGCTAAACGATTTCAGGATCAATGATCCTGTTCAGGGCGAAAAGATCCTGGCCTGATGGCCAGGGTGATATGGTTGGTATGATTCGGGCTCTTATAGCCGATCCTGAGCTTCCCAATAAAGCCAGAGAGGGAAGAACGGAAGAAATCCGTTCCTGTATTGCCTGTGATCAGGGTTGCATAGGACGTGTTTTTAAAGGAAAGCCTATGACCTGCCTTCAGAATGCTACGGTTGGTCTTGAGAAAAAAAACGGATTAATTGAGCCGTCATCAATAAAAAAGAAAGTGCTGATTGTTGGCGGAGGCCCAGGAGGTATGGAAACAGCCCGTGTAGCAAGATTGAGAGGCCATGAAGTAATTCTTTATGAAAAGGAAAAAATACTGGGCGGTCAGGTGAATATAGCTGTGAAAGCTCCGGGCAGAGCTGAATTTGGAGGAATTACCAGATATCTTGTCAAACAGATGGAGTTACTTGGGGTTAAGGTTAATCTTGGAGTTACTGCAACCTCTGAGCTGGTAGCAAAAGAGAATCCTGATGCAGTGGTTATAGCAACAGGCTCAAAGCCATATAAACCGCCCATTCCCGGAGCCGATCAGAGCAATGTGGTCAGCGTCCGGGATGTTTTTCTGAGAACGGTTTCTGTAGGAGAAAAGGTAGCTGTAATTGATAGCGGAGAGGCTCACTGGCCATGCTGCAGTACGGCTGAGTATCTGGCTGAAAGGGGCAGGCAGGTCGAGAGATAATAACGCCTTTATTGTTTGTGGGTATGGAGCTTGCTTCGACAGCGGATTTGATGCCTTTTTATATGCGGGTTCGTGCAAAAGGCGTGGAATTCAGTCCAAATATGCTCCTGATAGGAATCTCGGGAAATACTTTAACGGTTTTTGATATATATGCCGGAGTTATATCAAAGAAAGAAGGAATTAATACTGTAGTACTTGCTGCCGGGAACCGTGCAGATGATCAGCTTTATAAAGAGTTAAAAGGAAAAGTAAGGCAGCTTCACAGGGTAGGTGATTGCGTATCTCCAAGAAGAGCGCTTGAAGCTATTTATGAAGGTTACAATCTGGGAAGAATATTATAGCGATATAAAAAGGAGGATCAACATGGAATTTTCAGGAGAAACAACATTAAAGGAAGTAATGGAAAATGAAAAAAGTAAAGCAGTCATGGAGAAACATATTCCGGGATGCTCAAATAGTCCAATGCTTAAAATGGGATACAGCATGTCATTGGAACTGATAGCAAGTTTGCCTCAAGCCGGTATAAGTGCTGAGACATATAAAGCAATACTCAATGACCTCAGCAAGTTATAAATAAAATCAACAAGGAAATTAGCCATGAATTTGCCTATGCAATCTTCAGCAAAAAGTGAAATAAAAACTAATGTTGTTGTAATAGGCGGGGGGCATAATGGCCTTGTTGGATCATGCTATCTGGCAAAGGCCGGATACAAGGTAGTAGTAGTTGAGGCGCAAAAAAATATCGGGGGCATGACCTCATCCGGCCCTTTTATCAAGTCAGCTCCCGATCATATAATTCATCCATGTGCAGTGGATACCATATTTATAAGAACATCGGGCATAATTGACGATCTGGATTTGAAAAATCACGGCTTTAGTACTATCGATACTGATCCTTCCTTTGCCTATCTTGCTCCCGATGGAGAGTCGATAGCTTTTTGGCGTGATCCTGTAAAAACTGCAGATGAAATCAGGAGATACTCTCCTTCTGATGCAAAAGCATATCTTGAATTTGCCGATACACTTGAGGCACTGCTTAGTGTTGCTCTTCCAATGATGCGCACAGATTCCCGAAGGCCGTCATTTAAAGATATTTTCAGCACGATTCGTTCATCAATATCAAATCGTCGCCGGCTCGGAGAAATAGGCGCTCTTGCTCTGGGTTCGGCCGATCAGGCTGTTGCCGAATGTTTCGATCATCCTCTTGTTGTTTCGGCTCTTTTGGGACTTGCCGGAGGTGCAGGTCCAATAGATGCAGACGGCAGCGGGCTTGGCCATATTATTGCTGCTCTTTTACACAAGGTAGGTGTCGGACGACCGGTTGGCGGCATGCAGTCATTATCCGATTCTCTCAAAAGATGCTTATGCAAGGATGGTGGAACAGTATTGACAGGAACACCGGTAGAAGAAATTCTTGTTGCCAAAGGGCAAGCGGAAGAAGTTCGCCTTGCCGACGGGCGCATTATAAGAGCTGATTGTGTGCTGGCGGCCTGTGATCCAAGAACGGCATTGGGGCGACTATTACCCGATGGAGCCTTAGACAAACGGATGAAGGCACGCGTTGAACATATTCCTGCAAATGCCCGTGGAGCAGCGCCAATGAAAATCGATCTTGCTCTCAGAGGACGGGTAGAAATATCCAAACATCAGAAGCTTAGAAAAGATAATGTCGATCTGCGAAAACCGGCATTACTTATCGGAACGGCAGAAGATATCCGATCTTCGTTTACAAGCTCCATACGGGGGGAGTTGACGCCCGATCTTTACTTCTGGGCGGCTATCCTAACTGCGTGTGACCCGACTCAGGCACCTTTCGGCCAGGATGTTTTATACCTGTATCCGCCTGCGGTTCCTGCATATCCTGCTGAGGGTTGGCAGGTTTTACGTGAAAAGGCGGAAAATATCATAATATCCGGAGCAAGCAGCTATTTCGACAATCTCGATTCGCTTGAGATAGGACGATGGGTTGAAACGCCTGTGGACTTGGGAGCACGGACCGGGGCTTTTAACGGATGCGTTACCCACGTAGACTTTGCTCTTCTTCGCTCAGGCCCCTTGCGTCCGGCCTGGGGGCTGGGCGGATACGAAACCCCTGTAAAAGGTCTTTTTTTAGGAGCTGCCGGATCACATCCGGGCGGCGGTGTTTCCGGAATACCGGGTAAGCTTGCATCAGTAAGGATGCGCCGGTACCTTGACCGGATAAGCTAATAAAGAACAAGAGAGGAGGTAGAATGACAAACGATTTAGCAATGGCTTCCGGCTTGGGTGATCCTCTGGTTCCCTGGATTTTTGAAATTGTGCTACCGCTGATCTGGCTGGGTATAGCCGCCTTTCACTTCAACCGCACGCGTCGCACCGGGGCACTCTCTTTATCTGCACTGCTTTTTTTAGGTGGCACGACCATGTGGTGGCAGGAGTGGTATGCTGACTGGGCAGCATATTTACTCTTCAACTATAATTTTGCTCAGATTCCATGGGGGCCGACAGCCTGGACTGCCCCAAGCAAACCCTGGGCGGTTATTCCAAGCTATGGCTGGTACTTTGGTATAGTCTTTGCCCTGCTTGTCATGCTTGCGGGACCGCGTAAGAAAAGCCCGACCATCCTGGAGTTCGTTGCGTGCTACTGCTGTTGTCGTTATTCCGATCTTCTATTTATGGGATTTGGCTGTAGAAGGAAGTTCCGCCGCACCGGGCTGGTTCAGCTATACAAATATTGTTGGCCCGGCGCTGATGACGGCGCGTGGTAATTTCCCCCTGGTATGGCCGATCTTATATTTTGTATTTTTCGCCGTTATGGTGGTCTGGCTTTTTGTCCAAAAAGATGCGGCCGGCACCTGGCCGCATGAGCGTTTGTTCGGCGTGCATCGCATGGCTTCCGGTGCTAAGCGTGAATTTGTCCGCTTTCTGGTCTGGTCGCTTACTATGAACGTTATGTTCTGGTTTATATATAATTTGCCTACATGCTTACTGCGCGTCGCTTTTGGCGGATCGAGCACACTTGTACCTTAATTATAAATAAGTAGTAAAAAGTAAAAACAAAGAGTGAGTGATACTCAACAACTATTATACAACAAAGGAGACAAAAAAACATGGGTATTAAACTAGGAAAAATGAAAGGGGCAGGGCCCTATTACGGAAAATCGCTGGATGAACTGAATGCCAGTCTGAGTTGGGGTCCTGAAGAGGAAAGAGAGATAGAGCGTTATTGTGAGAAGATTCATAATAATATCAAAGAAGAAGAGATGACGCCTATGGAACGCTTCAAGGCAACTATGGAAGGCAAGGAAAGAGACCCGTCTTCTCGTTGAGGCGTTTTTTTTCCCGACCTATGCCCTGCGTACCTTAGACGAGTTTGCCGATGCAGTTAAAGCCATCGATGCTTATTTTTATCCAAAGCTGCTGGTTAAATCTCATCTGGCAACTACAGCTCGCTATAAGTTTGACACAATGTTTTGCGCACCCATTTCTTACGGTGAAAATTTATTTGGTTGGGATTCAATGTTTATTGAAAACGGAAACCCTGTTCATGATGGAGACATGATGATCAAGACAATCGAAGACCTGGAAGGTCTTGAGTCGCCCGATCCAACCAAGCATGGCATGTTTGCCCAATATCTCTGGTTTTGCCAGGAAACAAGAAGGATATTTGACAAATACGAATTAAGCAAGCTTATACCCATCGAAGGGTGTAATTAAAAGTGTTGGGTTTAGAAGATAAGCGTTAAGTGAAGTTATATTTAACCCTACAACGATATTTATGTTTTAACCAATTGTCCGGGCCTCTTTTTTCTATGGGACAGATAGGCTCGATAGTTTTTCTTTTGAATCCGGTCTATCAAAGCGATTACCGCGTCGCAATCAAAACGCCTTATTGGCAAAACACTCCGATCAAAATCTTAAGCTGCGACAGCGTAACTGCTGGTGCTTTTTTCCCCCAATCTGAGCTTTATATGCCAGAGGAAAAAGTGGGCCAGCATGCATGTCATCATGTGGTGTACCCATCCTGGAAATTTGCGCACCTCATAGTGGTCCATTCCGATTTCTGTTTTAGTTTCTCCAAAACACTGCTCTAT
>NZ_JBAMMY010000273.1:0-16445 GCF_051233685.1 Desulfobacterium sp. N47 | reverse complement strand
ACTTTCAAAACGTTTCAGTTTGGTCAAGGTCAAGGCGGGCGAAAATTTTAACCACAGGAATACATTTAGTATTTCGAGGATTAAAATTTGAGCCCAACGCAGAGATCGGCCTAAATGGGACGTTTTGAAACTGGCTCTATTGTCTAAACAATATAAGTTTAAATAATTTTATTATCAAGGCTGATAGAGCATAATTTGTTTTTTTTATAAATTTCCGGTAAATTATTAAAATTTGCAACAATATGATATTTCTATTTTTAAAATAAATAACGGCTACTTTAAGAGTTTCTTATGATTTTTCCGAAAGTGATAAATTTTATAAAAAATAAAAAAATACCATTGTTGCTGTTTGCTGTGGTTATTGCAGCTGTATCTTTATTTATATTAGATATTATAAAATATGCAGACCGGCCTTCAGGTACGGATGAAACATTAAAATATATTGTTGTTGAAAAAGGTCAGGGTTTTCAAAAAACCGCAAACAGCCTTAAAGAAGCCGGTATAATAAATAATTCTATAAAATTCAGATTATATGCCAGGTTAAAAAGAAGCGACAAACTTATTAAAACAGGTGAATACGCACTCTCATCTTCAATGTCACCTGCTTTGATACTTGATACAATGGTAAAAGGAAAAGTATATCTTCACAGAATTACTTTGCCGGAAGGATATAATTTGCAGCAGATTGCCGGTATTATATCGGAAGCCGGTTTTGGAACAAAGGAAGAATTTTTAAAAATAGCATCAGATCCTTTATTTGCCCATGAAAAGAATATAGAAGCCAAAACTTTTGAAGGATATTTATATCCTGATACCTATTTTTTCTCAAAAGGTGAAACCATTAAAAGTATTATTTCAGCAATGGTCGACAAGTTCTGGTCCGTTTATTCATTAAAATGGAAAGTCAGAGCAAAAGCGATAGGCTTTTCAACAAACGAAATTATTACACTTGCATCTATAATCGAAAAAGAAACTGCTGCAAAAGATGAACGCCCATTAATTTCAGCTGTTTTTCACAACAGACTCAGACTGGGCATGAAACTGGAAACCGATCCAACGGTTATATACGGTATTAAAAATTTTAACGGCAATATTACACGTAAAGATCTTTTGGAAGTAACGCCTTATAATACATATATAATAGATAAACTTCCGCCGGGTCCGATTGCCAGCCCGGGATATGCATCGATTGAAGCTGCTCTTTATCCGGCTGAAACTTCCTATCTTTTTTTTGTTTCAAAAAATGACGGCACACATTTTTTCTCAAATAATTTTAATGACCATAATAATGCGGTTAAAAAATACCAGCTGAGAAAATAAGTTATATTTGACAGCATACAATTTATTTTGATATAAAAGCTTTGCAAACAAATTTTACATAAAAAACTGAGATTGCGCCCGTAAGATTATCTGTGTTTTAATTAATAATAAACAGATAAAAGCATTGCAGCGGGCAAGGCAATCTCTTTATATTTTGGTGCTAAGCAGTTTTTTGTAGACTGGAGAGATTACATGGACGATAAAAAGAAAGTAGATACTGATAATAATTCCGCTTTTCCTATTGCAGCGCCCGGTTATTATTTTATAATTGCAACTTTTTTCGCAACCGTTGTTTTTGCTCTGGCAGGAGTTGTTTCACTTGCAACCATATGCTTTACGCTAACTCTTTTTGTTTGCTGGTTTTTCCGTAATCCTGAAAGAGTTACGCCTATGGTTGATGGAGCCGTAGTATCTCCTGCCGACGGAAAAGTTATTATTATTGAGCCTTTAAGTGAAAGTCCTTTCAGTAAAGGTGCCTGTATCAAAATAAGTATATTCATGTCGGTATTCAATGTGCATGTTAATCGCATTCCACATGAAGGAAAAGTTATAAATATAAGCTATTTTCCGGGAAAGTTCTTTAATGCAAGTTTTGATAAGGCTTCAAAGGAAAATGAACATAATGCCATTTTAATTGAAACGGAAAAAGGCAAAAAAATCTGTGCGGTACAGATTGCAGGACTTATTGCAAGAAGGATAATATGCAGGTTAAAGCATGGAGATATTGTAAAAAGAGGTGAACGTTTCGGTATGATATGTTTCGGATCGCGTCTTGATGTTTATCTTCCTGCTGATTCAAAAATATGTGTTGCCGTTGGTAACAAAATTAAGGCGGGCTCAGGTATTTTAGGATACCTTGCCTGAAAAAAAAGGATACTTATTGCGGTGATATTATGACAAAGGAATACAATATAGCTGTTATACCCGGCGACGGTACAGGGCCTGAAGTTGTTGCCGAAGGGATCAAAATATTAGATACTGTTTCTGCGAAGTGCGGATTCAAGCTTTCCTACCATAATTATAATTTGGGTGGAGAACATTATCTGGCTACGGGAGAACTTCTTCCTGATAGTGTCATTGAATCGTTGTCCCGTAAAGACGCCATGTTTCTTGGCGCAATCGGCCATCCTGACGTAAAACCGGGGATTCTTGAAAAGGGAATACTTTTAAACCTGAGATTCCGGTTTGATCAATATATAAATCTGAGACCTGTAAAACTTTATGAAGGAGTTGAAACTCCTATTAAGAATAAGGGTCCGAAAGATATAGATTTTGTGGTTGTACGTGAAAACACCGAGGGACTTTATACGGGAGCAGGCGGTTTTCTCAAAAAAGATACTCCTGATGAGGTTGCCATTCAGGAATCGATCAATACCCGTAAAGGTGTTGAAAGATGCGTGCGTTATGCCTTTGAATATTGCCGTAAAAGAAATAAGGAGAAAAAACTTACTCTTTGCGGAAAAACGAATGTATTGACATATGCTTTTGATCTCTGGGAACGTACCTTTAACGAGGTTGCAAAGGAATATCCTGATATCAAAACAGATTATGCCAATGTTGATGCTATCTGTATGTGGATGGTAAAAAATCCTGAGTGGTTTGATGTAATTGTCACAGACAATATGTTCGGAGATATAATTACCGATCTTGCCGCCATGATTCAGGGCGGTATGGGTATAGCCGCCGGAGCCAATATTAATCCTTCCGGGGTATCAATGTTTGAGCCTATTGGCGGTTCTGCTCCAAAATATACCGGCAAACAGATTATAAACCCGATAGCAGCAATTCTGGCTGCGCAGGTCATGCTTGAGACACTTGGAGAAGAAAAAGCCTCTGTCATGATCGAAAATGCAGTTATGACAGTTCTTCGTAACGATATAATAGATGTTGCTGCCGGTAAAATGGGCTATACTACAAGTGAAGTCGGGGATCTTGTCAAAGGATATATAATAAAAGTTTGACGGGTTCACGGTTCCGGGTTCACAGTTGGCTATTGTCGGTTTGCAGTAACTGTGAACCATGAACTTTGAACCATGTTTAAGGAAAGAACAATGTCTGAAAAAAAATTTAACATTGCAGTAGCAGGGGCGACTGGTGCAGTCGGAAACCAGATGATAGAATGCCTTAAAGAGAGAAATTTTCCCGTAAAATCAATTAAACTATTAGCCTCAAGCCGTTCGGTGGGAAGAAAATTGCGGTTTAAGGGTGATGCGCTTTCTGTGGAAGAACTGACGGAAGAATCATTCAAGGGTGTAGATATCGCTTTGTTTTCGGCAGGCGGAGGAACAAGCCTTAAGTTTTCGCCGATTGCAGCAAGCAGCGGATGCGTGGTAATTGATAATTCCAGCGCATGGAGGATGGATGCCGATGTTCCGCTTGTGGTTCCTGAAGTTAATCCTCATGCTATTGCAGATTATAAAAAAAAAGGAATTATTGCAAACCCGAACTGTTCTACAATTCAAATGGTTGTTGCTTTAAACCCGATCCGGAAAAAGTGCGGAATTAAAAGAATTGTTGTTTCGACATATCAGGCGGTTTCCGGTACCGGGAAAAAGGCTATTGATGAGCTTTTTGATCAGACAAGGGCCATGATCAATTTTCTTGATTATAAAAAGAATGTTTATCCGCACAGGATAGCTTTTAATTGTCTTCCTCATATAGATGTTTTTCTTGATAACGGCTATACCAAAGAAGAAATGAAAATGTTAAATGAGACCCGAAAGATAATGGAAGACAATACTATCGGAGTAACAGCCACAACTGTAAGAGTTCCGGTCTTTTTCGGTCATGCTGAATCAGTTAATATTGAAACGCAAGAATACATTTCGGCCTCTGATGTCAAAGCATTGCTTGAAAAAGCCCCGGGAGTTAAACTGGTTGATGATATTAAAAACAATATTTATCCTTTGCAGACGGATGCAGCAGGGCAGGATCTGACGATGGTAGGACGTATCAGGCAGGACGAATCAATTCCAAACGGTATAAACATGTGGATTGCTGCTGATAACATTCGTAAAGGAGCGGCAACCAATGCTGTACAGATTGCAGAAATTCTGGCGGATAAATATTTGTAACACAGGAGTGTAAAGTTGGATCGAATACCAATTACAAAACGAGGTTATGAAACTCTTAAAAAAGAGCTTGAGCATTTAAAAAAAGTTGAAAGACCGGGTAATATCAAAGCTATCGAGGAAGCAAGAGCACACGGCGATCTTTCGGAAAATGCCGAGTTTGCCGCCGCCAAAGACCGTCAGGCATATCTGGAATGCCGGATAGGCGAGCTTAGCTATAAAATTGGAAATGCGGATGTTATTGATCCTGATTCTTTGCCGAAAGACCGGGCTGTTTTTGGTTGCACGGTAGTTCTTGAAAATATAGACACAGGAGACACCATAGAGTACCAGCTTGTAGGTCCGGACGAATCCGATATAGGAAAAGGACGAATATCAGTCTCCTCTCCGCTTGGAATGGCTATTATAGGAAAGAAATCGGGTGAGGAAATTGTTCTTCAGGCGCCCGGCGGGAAAAGATTTTATGAACTGGTTGAAATATTATAAAATTATTTACAATAATGTATCGAAGACGGAGGTTGTATTTTGGCAAGAATAACAATAGAAGATTGTATGAAAAGAGTGCCTAACCGTTTTTTACTTGTCAACATGGTTGCAAGAAGAGTCAGGCAAATTCGTGAAGGTTCCGAATATCTTGTCAGCGCACCGAAAAACGAAGATATAGTTATTGCGCTAAGAGAAATTGCCGCAGGTAAAATTGTTCTTGTAAAAGATGAAAAAGAAGTTAAGAAAATTGATACTGATGATACCGATAAAAAAGAATTAATGCCATCATCTGAAAATTAACGGCTAATGGTTCAGATAATATTGTTTACTGCCGGTTAAAAAGGTAGCGTATTTTTAATGAAAGACGTTCAGAGTCAGCGAGATTACAGAAACATACCGATCAACAAGGTCGGTATAAAAAATATCCGTTATCCGATCACGGTACTTGACCGGCAAAACAGGGTTCAGAATACGGTTGCGACAATTAACATGTACGTTGATTTGCCCCATAAATACAAGGGGACGCACATGAGCCGTTTTGTCGAGCTGCTTCATTTATTCCGCCATGCTGAAGTGTCTTTAAAAAAGATTGCAGCCATATTAAGCCAGATGAAAAAACATCTGAATGCAGAATCGGCACATATCGAAGTTACTTTTCCTTATTTTATAGAGAAAAAAGCCCCGGTAAGCAATGCTCCGGGCCTTATGGATTATACCTGCCGAATTATAGGATCAAGTGATCCCGACAATAAAATTGATATTGTTTCCGAAGTAATTGTTCCCATATCATCCGTATGTCCCTGCTCAAAGGAAATAAGCGAAATCGGAGCGCACAACCAGAGGGGAGAAGTAAGACTTTCAACCAGATTTAAAAAATTTATCTGGATGGAAGATATGATAGAGCTTGTTGAGTCTTCGGCTTCCTGTGAAGTTTACTCGGTTTTAAAAAGGGTGGATGAGAAAAACGTAACGGAAAAGGCTTTTTCCAATCCCAAGTTTGTCGAAGATATCGTGCGTGATATCGCTGAAAAAATCAATAAGGATGATAACATCATCTGGTTTTCAGTAAGCGCCGAAAACTTTGAATCCATTCACAATCATAATGCCTACGCCCACGTTGCAAGTGATTAAGGAATTTTTTCCTGGTTATACTTTTCTTTTTGAATCCGGCCAACTCTGTCCGGAAGCTTTTTGCCCTTTTTTCTATGGAAAAACCTTGTTGCAAATAAAAGAAATGGGCATGTACGCTTAACTGCTATGTAAACCATACCTTTTGTGTTAAGTGTATACATCTTGGGTAATATTTTATTTGATGCAATTCGCAATATGCGGTTTATTATTTTTCACTTGACACAAAAGGCTAATCTCCATATAGTTTTTCCCAGAAAAGCAAGTTGTTATCATCTCATCAGCTTTACCGGAAACGGCTTTTTTTCAAGTATCAAGGATATCTGCAGATGTATCTCGACTTCCATAAATTCAGGGAAAAACCGTTTAATTTAACACCTGACCCACGCTTTGTATTTCTAAGCAAAAATCATAAAGAAGCGTTTGCACATCTTATATACGGCATCAGGAATCGTGCCGGATTCATTGCTTTAACAGGAGAAGTCGGATCGGGAAAAACAACGATTTTGCGAACTCTTTTTAGCCAGCTTGATACAGATCATTACCGTACTGCCCTGATCTTCAATCCCTGCATTTCATCCGGCGAGCTTCTGAAAAACATAAACCGGGAATTCGGAATTACAGACAAAAATTCAAATGACACAAGCCCGTTAGATCCTCTTAATCGCTTTCTGCTTCACCAGAATGCCAAAGGCCGCACAGTCGTTCTTGCCATAGATGAGGCTCAGTATCTGGAAATTCAGGTTTTGGAACAAATCCGTTTGATCTCGAACCTGGAAACAGACAGGGAGAAACTTATACAGATTATTCTGACCGGACAGCCTGAATTGATTCAGATTCTGGACAAAAAGGAACTGCGGCAGCTGGACCAGCGGATCACAGTACGATACCATTTGCAACCCATGGATTTTAAGGACACCGTCGGATATGTAAACCATAGGCTTAAAGTGGCAGGAGGGAATGGCAGGGAAACATTTTCGAAAAAGGCGTTAAAGCTGATATATACTTATTCAAAAGGACTGCCAAGGCTCGTAAATGCAGCTTGTGACAGAATGCTTTTGACGGGCTACGCCAGAGACACGACAAAGATAAACTCGCGAATTGCCTCGGCAGGGGTAAAAGATATTAAAAAAAATATGGCGGCTGACAGCATAAAACGACGCTTTATTCTGATTTCAACAGCTGTCGTAATCGCCATATTTTTTGCCGGAAGCATCTTTCTTAAATGGGATAAGATTGCCCGAATGATCAATCCCAATCAGCAGATTAAAGCTTTCAAGGCTCAGCCGGCACCAAATTCTATCACAACCGGTAAAGAACTCAATCTCCCTCAACAGATTGAAACTTTCGGAAATAAACCGATAAAAGATTCCGTCATTACCGGTGAAGAGCTCTTTCGTGTGATGGCTGTAAAACTCGGTGAGGTCACGGAGGCTGAAAGTGCCGGAAGAGCCTACAATTGCCTTGCCGGCCTCTGGAATGTTTCGCCCGTTTCAGAAAACAGAACATGGAATTCTCCTGATGATATTGAAGATGCAGCCCGGTCTGAAAAGTTGCGTGCATACAGATTTTCCGGAAATATGGGAACTTTGCTTCGTCTCGACCAGCCTGTTGCACTCGAACTCACCTTGCCGGATATCAAGGGTAAACGGTTTATAGCACTGCTTGGAATGGAGAATGAACAAGTACTGATAAAGCCTCGGATTGCCGGAAGAAGAGCCCTTTCATTCAGGGAGCTTGAAAAGTATTGGTCAGGCCAGGGTTTTCTCCTGTGGAAGGATTTCTCGGATGTTATGACCAAGTTACCATCAGAGCCGGAGAAAAACCGCATAATGCGGTTCCAGAAGCTTCTTAAAGAAGCAGGAACCTACCACAAATCTTTAACCGGTACTTATGATAAGGATACCTTATTGGCAGTAAAGCAATTTCAATCGTCAAAAGGAATTAAACAGGATGGTATCGCAGGAAGTCAAACTTTGATGCTTTTGTATAGATCCATTGACCGCTTCCCGGTTCCCGGATTCACGGGGAGGCACAAATGAGTGTCATCCTCGATGCTTTAAAAAAACTTGATCGGGAAAAGTCTTATCGCAAAAATGGAGTACCCGATATCTCGGAAAAGATTCTGGATTCCGATCCTTATCGTCCTTTGAAAAGAATCCGGCTGTACTTTTTCATTGTTGTTCTTACAGTACTTGTCACTTTCGCTGTGACCTATACCGTGATGGTACGGTTTGGATTCCTGGCAGGGCCGTCGGCCTCTGAACCTGCAAATCCGGTTTCTTTAAATCAGCAAGCTAAACCGGTTCTGCCGGAATCCGAATTGCAGATGGAATCTTTTTCAGAATCTGTAACTCCTCCTGCCAAAAGCCTGCAAGTTGATTCTGATACCGCTTTGGAAAAACCGGCTGGAGATATTCAAAATAAAGAACCCCGGATGCAGGCGAAATCGGATGATTCTGTTAAAGACAAGACTCATATAAAAACCGTATCACCAGTTAAAACCAAACCTCTTCCTGAAAGAAAACAACCAATGGCTTCCAATGATGAAAGGAAAGCCGTTGTATCTGAAAAAGCAAAAAGTTCTGTCAAAAATGTGATAAATAACGATAAAGCCGCTTCAAATGCATCTGCGGCAACTTTGCTGCCGTCGTTAAAGCTTTCTGCGATTGTCTGGTACGAAGACCCTTCATTGCGCTTTGCCATGATCAACGGCATTAAAGCTGTTGAGGGATCAGAAATTGAAGGAGTAAAGGTAGTAAAGATCACACCTGCCGGCATTCGTATCTTAGTTAACGGAGGCTATCACGAAATTTCAATGGCAAGGTAGACAAAAGGCTTTGCCTGCATAGTTTTCCCGCAGTCCTATAGTATGTGCAATATGCCGCCGTTGGCGAAGGGGAGGTTCTGATTCTGCTATGGTTGCTTTACGGAAAGAATCGCCTCGACAATCTTTTCATAACCGGTGCAGCGGCAAAGATTTCCAAATATGGCCTCTTTAACCTCTTCCTTTGTCGGGTCAGGGTGATGGTCAAGAAAAGACTTGGCCGTCATGATCATACCCGGAGTACAATATCCGCATTGAACCGTACCCTTCTCATGAAAGGCCTGTTGCAGAGGATGCAGCCCCCTCTCCCTGGGATAAACCTTCAATCGTTGTAATCTCCTTACCCTTGGCTGTAACCGCTAAAATAAGGCAGGAAAGCGCAGGCTTGCCATCTATCAGAACCGTGCAGGCACAGCAGGAACCCATACCGCAGCCTTCTTTTGTTCCGGTCAGATGAAGTTCATCACGTAAGACTTCCAGAAGAGTCTGCTTCGGCGCTGCCGCCAACTCATAGAATTCTCCATTCACCTTCAGTTCAATCAGTCTTTTCATTACGCCTGCCCCCCTTTCATATCTTCCCACGCCTTCATGCAGGCGCGCTTTACAAATACTGTTACCATCTCCTTTAAATACCAGGCCGAATAACCATGATTCGGATAAGGTGCGATTTCCTGATGCGCCTGCAAGGATGCTTCTTCTATCAGATCAGCACTCAAATTCTTTCCTTTCAAGACCGCTTCCGCCTTAATGGTTTCCACCGAAGCAGAGCACACAGAGGTAAGCCAGATATTTGCATCCTTAATCGTCTTTCCATCAACTGTCAGGTAGGCTGCAACACCCACAATTGGAAAATCGATAGACCCGCGCTCCCGGTATTTCACGTAAGCCCCATAGCTTAAAGGCGATGGCTTCATTACCTGGATCTCCGCTATCAGCTCTTCCGGTAACAAGGCATATGTATTCCCCCCCCCTGCCGGAATAGATTTGAGAAAGATCAAGCACTCGTTTTCCCGCAGAACCAATAACAAGCACCTTAGCCCCCAAAGCCAGCAAAATCGGCGCAACATCGCCTGAATAAACGGCAAAACACTTCTTGCCCTTCTTGATCAGGTGGCAGACTGTACCGCCCCTTTTAAAGCATTTTTCCCATACAGACTGGCCGAAAAGATGGGAATGATCATAGTAGAGGCACCGCGTATCCTGGCACAGGTTTCCACCAAGGGTTGCCATATTGCGAAGCTGTGCTGTTCCAACCGCGCGCGCGGCCTGGGCCAGAGGAGCCAGATTGCCTTTCAGTAAAGGCGATTCCTCAATTTCCCCAAGAGTGGCAAGAGCACCTATCTTAAGAATGTCTTTCTCCTCACTGATCGAGCGCAAACCGGCAATTCCCTGAAGATTGACAAGCGCATCAGTTTCTGTCACCCTTCTTTTTAGTTTCGGCAACAAATCAGTTCCACCGGCAAAGCCCTTTGCCTTTCCTTTATGTTTAGAGAGCAGACTAACCGCGTCCTGTAAGGTTTCCGGCTCAAAGTATTCAAAATCAGGAAGTCTCATTTTTTTCTTCTCCTTTTTTCTTCTTTAACTCTCTTAGAACTTTCTCAGGTGTTAAAGGAAGTTCTTTAAACCTTATCCCCGTTGCATTATAAATCGCGTTTAGTATGGCCGGACCAATCGGTCCCACAAGCCCTTCTGCCCCCTCTTTGGCTCCATATGGCCCCCCGGATCATTCGATTCAACAAAAATACCTAACATCTCCGGTATGTCTACCGCTGTTGGGAACTTGTAATCCAAAAAGTCGGGGTTTAAGGTCTTTCCGCCCTCTACGACAATGTTTTCAAACAAGGCATATCCTAAGCCCATCTGGCAGGCCCCCTCCAATTGACCTTCCACACCCAAAAGATTGATCACCCTGCCGCAGTCATGACTATGGCACAAGTTTGTGACTTTTACCCGGCCGGTATCTTTATCCACTTCCACTTCCGCAACAACCGCTCCGAATGTATAGGCGGGTGAAAAACTGCCGTATCCCGTAACCATATTAAGTTCAGCCTGTTGTTTCGGATCAGGATTCCAGACTCCTTCTCCCATAATGCTTATGCCTTTATGGGCAAGCTGACACAGCGAAACCGCTTCTGTAAAAGATACCCCCTTTTCCGGAGAACCTTTGACATATATCCGCCGGTCCCGGGCTTCAAGGTCTTCAATATTTGCTTCTAGTTTTTCTGCCACCACCTTAAAAAGTTTTTGCTTAAGCTCTATTGCAGCTCTTTTGACGGCATTGCCTGCCTGGAAAGTACACCGGGCCGAAACTGTAATTAAATCGGGCGGACTGTGATCGGTATCAACAGATGTGATCCTGATATCTTCAACGCGTAATCCTAATTCTTCTGCTGCAATTTGACAAAGCACCGTATCAGATCCCTGGCCGATATCCGAAACTCCGGATATAATGACTGCCGTTCCATCCGGATTCGCTTTGATGAAAATGGTGGAAGATGCGGTTTGAGGCCCCAGCAATGGAAGCTGGTTGCCGCTGAAAAGGCCGGTACTTGACATTCCAATGCCTTTTAAATGCGGCAGTTTCTTATACTTCTTTTTCCATTCAGTCTTTTCCTCAACTTTTTGGAGGCATTCCTGGAGTCCACCGCTCGATATATAAAAACCGTTAACCGTTGTGTCTCCTGTCTTTAAGCCGTTTTTCATTCTTAATTCTATTGGGTCCATACCCAATTCTTCGGCCACCATATCCATTTGGATTTCAGAGGCAAGATATGATTGCGGAGAAGTATATCCTCTCATGGCTGTACAAGGGGCCTTGTTTGTATAAAATCGCTGAGATTCAAACCTGATGTTGGGCTGCCTGTAAACATGGCTTAACCACAGAGCAGCAAGAAAGGTAACTACCGGACCGTGGGTGTTATAAGCACCACCATCCAACAGGATATTTGCTTTGCGGGCCACAATAGTTCCATCATTTTTTACACCGATCTTGATGACGATCTCCATGGGATGTCTTCTGCAGCTTGCAGAAAACTCCTCTTCCCGTGTGTAACAGATCCTAACAGGTTTACCGGTTTTTTTCGATAACAAGGCGCAATGAAGATCCAGTGGATAAAGACCGGCTTTTCCTCCAAACCCGCCACCCACATGGGGTTTAATCACCCTTATATTTCCTTCCGGCATTTTCAGAACAAACGAAAGAAGTCGCTTGACAAGAAATGGAGATTGCGTCGAAGTCCACAGCGTGACTCTTCCGGAGGAATCAAAATTAGCCACGGAATTGTGTGGCTCCAAGAAGCAATGTTGAACCAGATGGGTTACAAACCGGTCTTCCCTGATATAATCTGATTCCCGAAAGCCTTTTTCAACATCCCCAAAATCCATCAATATGCTTGTATGTAAATTTCCCGGAAAATTATCATGGATTAAGGGAGCATCCGCCTTGATGGCCTCTTCGATATTAAATACTGCCGGAAGCGGTTCATATTCCACATGGATGTGTTTAAGGGCTTCTTCGGCGATATCTTCACTGATAGCCGCAACAGCTGCAATTTCGTCTCCCACAAACCTTACTTTGTCCCGTGCCAGAAAATACCGGTCGGCACTCTCAGGAACCATTGACATCGCAAGTGCATATCTTACATCCGGAATATCGCGACCGGTAATAACAGCTCTGACTCCTTTAATTCTTTCTGCTTTACCGGTATCAATGCTGATAATCCTGGCATGGGGATAAGGGCTTCTTAGAATCTTTGCGTATAACATCCCGGAAAGTACAATATCGGTTGTATATACCGCTTCACCTGTGATCTTTTCTATGCCTTCAACACGGGGAACCGGCTTTCCTATAACAGAATATCCCTCTTCTTTCATATTCTCTCCTTTGGTGTTTTACGGGCAATGGCCTTACCAAAATTATGTTTTTAAAACCAAATCCACTATAACAAAGCAATGAACGCGCCAACACATTATAGGCTAATAAATAAGCATGTTATACATATCAAATGATTAATATGCCATATCCGGCATCTAATAGATTCCACATATCCGGCATAAATATGTTATTAATACCATATAAGGCATGTTGTTACTTAAAGGGAGGGCATAATATTGAACGACAAGGATTTTTTTCACCAGGCTACTTTTTGCGGATTTGCGGAAGTATAGAGCTTGATTTAGTCATGGGTGATTGCTTTAACTTTCTAAAACAGTTTATGCCTGTAAATACTATATCATTTAACATATATGATCCGGATGTGGGGGCTATTCAAAATGTCGCCCAAAAAACAGATAATGAAAGCATATCATTTAGTTCCCCCGTAGTTCTTTCAACTGAGGCCAGGGCCTTTCTTGAAGGGCCGAAACCTTCGAAGGTTATAGTCGTCAAGCGCCAGGAAGACCATGTTATCGGCCGGATGCTATCCAGGGCTTTTAAAACAAAAACATTTTCCGGAATGGTAATGTTTCTTGAAACCAAAGAAAAACTTTTGGGCGGCGTATCCTTGTTTTCAAGCGGTTATGATAATTATTCAAAAGAGCATGCCAGACTTCTTGCCCTCCTGCATGACCCTTTTGCTGTGGCCATGTCCAATGCCTTAAGATATCATGAGGTAGTTAAGTTAAAAGACATGCTGGTTGACGATAACCGCTATCTCAGCCGGGAACTTCACCGTATCAGCGGTGAAGAAATCATCGGCCAGAATCTTGGTTTAAAGGATGTCATGGAAATGGTTAGGCAGGTAGCGCCTCTGAACAGCAACGCTCTTCTTTTGGGAGAAACCGGTGTGGGCAAGGAAATAATTGCCAATTCTATTCATTACTCATCTCCCCGCAGCCGTGGGCCATTTATTAAGGTCAATTGCGGAGCTATTCCGGAAAGCCTTTTAGACACCGAACTGTTCGGACATGAAAAGGGGGCCTTTACAGGGGCAGTATCCCGCAAACGGGGCCGTTTTGAGCGCGCCCATACCGGATCTATTTTCCTGGATGAAATCGGAGAACTTCAGCCCCGGGCTCAGGTCAGACTTCTTCGGGTGATTCAAAACATGGAAATCGAGCGGGTCGGCGGGGAAAGCCCGGTTCCTGTAGATATACGGATCATTGCCGCATCCCATAGAAATCTTGAAGATATGGTTCGGGCCGGTAAATTCCGGGAAGATCTGTGGTACCGGCTGAATGTATTTTCTATTACAGTTCCGCCTCTTAGACACAGGTTTTCGGATATTCCCTCTTTGGTAAACTACTTTATAGAACGAAAATCAAGACAGATGAATTTTAAGAACCATCCGGTGCTTGCACCGGGTGTTATTGAGCGTTTACAGTCTTACCAATGGCCCGGTAATGTGAGGGAACTTGAAAATGCAGTGGAACGGGCCTTGATCCGGAACCGCACTGCATCTGCCAATGAGCCTCTGAGATTTGATGATTTTCCTCCTTCAGAAGTTCAAGCTATGAACCGGAAGATTTCACATCAAAAAGCGTTGCCACTTAAACTTGATGAGGCCATGAGAGAACATATTCAAAAAGCGCTTGATATGACAAATGGCAGGATTCAGGGAAAAGACGGGGCAGCAGCAATTCCGGGCGTTCATTCCAGCACTCTTAGAAACCGTATGATCAAACTAAAAATTTCATTTAAACGCAAATAATAAACACTTGCCGGGCTCAGTAGTAAAAATCAGTAGTGAAAAGAGGATCATGCAGGCAGTCTTATTCTTCTTTTGAGGTACGATAAAAGGGCGCGCCAATGTTATAGCATTTGCCATAATAATATTCCGATTGTCTGGTTATAATTAGGTATGGGTACGTATGGTAACCGCAGAAAATTTATTAAAGGGCTTCGATGACGCCCCAAAATTTAATAATTAAGTTTTTACAGGCGGATACGATGACGGTTTCGTGACAGTAAATTATTTTGGGGCTGTATGGATTTTCTGTAAGCGAATTTTACATCATTTCTCAATACAATTTTTTATTGCAGATCGTCAGTATTTTCATTTGATATGATTACTTGAATTTTGAAAAAAATTGATATGGCGGCATTCTTTTGTCTTGACATTTATAAACGCTTAAGCCTAATAAACCTTGTTGTTATACTTTGTTTGGGGTTTTTGTTCTGTTCCAAACATTAAAATATCAGGGCAGCAGAATCCTCTGGATTATTCCCGACATCAGATTGATTGAAGTCGGATCTGCATTTTGCTGTTGCGATCTATTATTTTAGTTCAGGAGGAATATTTATGGGAGAAGAAAGCGGAGGAGCTCTCAAGGAAACTTTGGAATTTTATTCAGGGAAAAGAAACGAGTTGATCCCTATTTTGCAGGAAGCTCAGGGGATTTATGGCTATCTTCCCGAAGATGCTATCAAGATAATTGCAGATTTTATTAAAATTACTATAGGAGAAGTTTATTCCGTAGCATCTTTTTACAATCAGTTTCGTCTGATACCGCTGGGCAGGAATACGGTTACAATATGTCGTGGCACTGCCTGCCATATTCGTGGGGCCCCCCAGATAGTTGATGAAATTGGAAAGGTTCTCAATCTGAAAGAAGGTGAAACATCTGAAGATATGGAGTATACTCTTGAGACAGTTGCCTGTATAGGATGTTGTGCGCTGGCGCCATGTGTTAAGATAAATCACAAAATCCATGGCTGTCTTGAACCGGGACAGGCGAAAGGACTTTTCAACATTGCGCCTCGAGCTGAAAGCAATTAAAATTGTGGACCCGAAAATACATATAAGTAAGAAAGAGAAACTCGAAGGAGAAACTTACATATGGATAAAGTTACTCTTACCATAGATGACAAACAGGTAGTAACCGATAAAGAATCAAATATTTTAGTGGCAGCTTTGGAGAACGGCATATATATACCCCATCTTTGCTATTATTCAGGCTTGGAGCCACCGGGCATATGCAGGTTGTGCGTCGTTGATGTAAATGGTGATATAGTTTTTTCCTGCCGCTCGAAGGTAAAAGAGGGAATGGTTGTTAAGACAAGAAGCCCTGTAGTAGATAAGATCCGTGAGGTGAATTTTGAAATTATAATGGCAAACAACCACATGTCCTGCAAGGGTTGCGCAGCAACCGGTTTTTGTGAAGTACAAAAAATAATGGCTTTCTGCAAAACCGACAAAAAAAGAGTACGCAGATTAAGGCCGCCTGAAAAACAATTTCCTATAGATGAATCAAACCCGTACTTTGATTATGATGCCAACAAATGTGTGCTTTGTGAAGTTTGCGTGGGCACCTGCAATAAAATACAAAAAGCATTAAATTTTGTAGGCCGTGGATGGAAAACCAAGGTAGAATTTCACGGAGATACATCAATATGCGAAAATTGTGGTGATTGTGTTGCAAGATGCCCTGTAGGAGCTCTTGTGCCAAAAGGTAAAGCTCAGATCCGGAAGTCAGCATAGTATCTTTTTAAAAAGGTTGCTGTTAGTATAGATCCGTACCCACTACTAACAAACAGGTTCCTCGCTATTTCATGTGGGTAACCTGAATTCGAGTTTGCCACCAATGAGGTAGATCATGGTGATCAGGTTTTTGATGGTCCTGTATCCCCTGGCCTTGGCTTTAGCTGCTTGGATAAGGCTGTTGATTCCCTCAAG
>NZ_JBAMMY010000269.1:0-4038 GCF_051233685.1 Desulfobacterium sp. N47 | reverse complement strand
CATTAGCCACGCAAACCGGCATGACAATTAAATGGCTCAAGGATCAAGGCCTGCTATCTGTCAAAGAACTGTGGGTGAACACCCATTACCCGGCTACGGCCCGGTAATTTAAGTGAGGCGCGCAGTGCGGACCCGCATGCTGCGTGCCGTGGGGGCTGGGGGAGAAAAACCCCCGGCTACCCGATTGGGGCTTATTTCTTGCCTGAGTTGAATTGAATAACCTTATCCCAGTGAATTGAGCCAGTTGAGTCACAAAACATTTCCATAAATTCAAGGGAAAATTTGTTGACCACTTTGCCGTACTCCTCAAGAAATTGATCGTTTTTCTCTTTTGCTTTATGCCCAAGAGGATCAATGAGTTCAGTGTACAAATTCTCGTTTCCGGAAACAAAAGCCCAAAAACGCTGACCACATAATTTCAAATATTCGCCCTTATCAGGAATATTGTCTTTGCCATAACAACAGCCATTAACAGCAATGACATTAAGAGACGAAGAAATATTAGTTCCTAAAATACGCTTTGCCTTACGGAAGTTATCTTTCATTTTATTTATCTGGCTGGAATTACCCCAATTTGGTCCAGACTTTATTGAGACTATGTATTTTGAACTATCTTTCTCAAGTTCTAAATCAATTCCTTCAGTAGAGGATTTTGTGCCATTATAAACAAAGTTACAAATGTAAATAGCTAATCCTTCGAGGAAGCCTCCGAACAAAGTTTCCTCCTGTGAAGATAAATGAGCATCAAGAATCGTTTTTATAAAATCACCAGCGGTAACTATATACTTGACTTTGAAAAGATAAGGATTTTTACGCTTGAGCACTTCCTTCAATTTGAGTTTTTTCAATTTTTCTAATCTGTTGTGATGAAACTCTGGGATTTTTTGCTCGACGTACTCTGCTATTTTTTCTTTGCTTATCGGTTTCATATTCTATTTTGTCCTCGCATATTCTGTACTGGTAATGAGCTGCTCTCTCATTTGCAAGTTTGCAATACTCAGGAAGGATATCAATGCCGACAGAATTTCTGTTTAAATTTTGCGCTACCTCTGCGGTAGTGCCAGAGCCAACAAAAGGATCAAGTACCCAATCATGTTCTTTTGTGAATAATTTTATAAACCATTCCGGTAAAGATTTTGGGAAAACCGCACTATGATTTTTATTGTAACACTCGGTAGCAAAGTGCAATACATTGGTCGGGTAAGCCATGTCCCGATCTACCCAGTTTGATACATTTTTACCAAAGCCGCTATTGACTTTGGACTCATCACGAGTTCGGTCGGTATTGCTTAGTTTTTTCAACCGGTTTTTTGCCCAGTCGCCCATAGGAACCATAACTTCATCTTGGTACATATTGAACTTATTGGATTTGTTAAATTGCAGGCAACGCTCCCATGCATCCCTAAAGCGGTTAGGCCATTTCCCAGGAAAACAATTTTTCTTATGCCACACAAACTCTTCTGTCCATAGCCAACCTTGTTCCCGTAGAGCTAATATAAGTTCCAGTACATATGTATGTCTTTCACCATTAACTGCTTTTTCTTTTATGTTGAGAATAAATGTGCCGTCTGACTTTAACACTCGGAGAAATTCTTTTGCTCTTAGCAAGAACCATCCAACATATTCATTTGGTTTAATCCCGCCATATGTTTTGCTTCTACTGTCAGCATACGGAGGCGATGTGACAATTAAATTAAAAAAATTGTCCGGATACTGTTTAAGAATTTCCAGACAGTCACCATTTTTTATTATCATTTCTATTTGTTCCATAATTCCTCCCATTTCCGTTACATGAAATAGGGCTATTATAACCGATTTATTAAAAAAAATCTTTATCTACTTTTTTTCTGGCAAGAGATTTGATTTCGGACGACTCAACACAAAGCTAACCGGCGCGCGGTTTTTTGCGCGTCCGGGTTGAGCGCTTTGTTATGCGTTTCTTTTCTGCTGGTTGGTTTCTGAAAAAAATTAAAAACGCACTGGGTGAAATGACTTTAGCTCCTTGGCATCGTTCAGTAGGGAAGTGTTTTTGATTTCCTGTAACAAGACATGAAGCTTGACTCACAAGAGTGACTTCGAGAAATGGTTCATCATCCGGATCAGGAAGCGAAAGGGACAAAAGGGAAGGCGCAACAGCCCGGCCCCGGTACACAATATAGTCAAGAAGCGCGGCGATCTTTTCTTCTTCAAATCCAAACCTCGGGCGTCGCAGAACCTCGTTATATTCCGATAGAATCCGAGCATCAAAGGAAAGCGTCAGTTCACCGGACGAGACCATGCGTACGATTTCGCCACAAGCCCCGAAGGGTGATAAAAGACCCGCAACAAGAACATTGGTGTCAATAACAATGTCCATCATGCACGCTTTTTACGAACAGATTTAATTTCGGCATTGATTTCATCCAACGAAATCTTGTCTGTTCCTTTTTCTACAGACTTCCGCTGGAGAGAAACGACGGCTTCAACCGCACGTGATCTGCGAAATGCCGATAACGATTCCTCAAGATTTGCTTCGGTTATCGCCGCAAGAATGGCTATTGGCCGACCATTGCTGGTAACAACCATCTCCCTTTCGTCAGGTAGCTCTTTCCAGATTTGTGCAGATTTGCCTCTTAAATCTCGGACGCTCAAAAATTTCATGTTTGTATCCTCCCTTTGTGCATCATATTATGCACACAAACGTCACCCATTGTCAATTCCTTTTTAAGTATAACGGGGCGACTCATAAGGAACCGAGTTTATCGGCGATCCAGTGGAGCCAATGGTTATGCCTTGTCAATCTGTTTTTGCATTTCTGACATTTCTCGCCTGATGTCTTCCGGTATGTCGTGGCGCTCTGACCATGCAGAAAACCTTTTGCGAATGTCGTGTAACAACAGCAAGCGAAGAAGATCTTTCTTTTCATCGGGGAAGAGTGCCCGTATCGCTCCAAGTGGGTCGTCGAGGGTCCGGTCCTTCTTGCCATCAAGTTCGGCGAAAAATACCTCGATTTCTTTTTGATAAGGGGGGAATCTTCTAACCAAGTGTTCGCAAAATGCCTCGGAGTTTTCTGGGAGTAGGAATTCGTCAAGATCGTCTACTCCTATTCCCAAACTTCTGGTGCATGCTGACGTAACCGTCTGAGGGTCAACCCTGCGCGTTCGAGCTACTTCATTTACTGCTTTTATTCTCGAACGGTGAGATCGTCGAACAAGCCTATATACTTCCATAACATGCTGGATACCAGTTGGAAAACTCATAGTCATGATCCGTCCCTCTCAATCCATGATTTATGATTCGTGGCATAACGCCAAGGGTGAGCAGACCGGCCACCTTATGACATTAAAAAACGTGACGAGTCCCGGTCTGCTCGACCCGAATGTTATGCCAACTCCTTAATTATATGCTTTGCAAGATGTTCATCTATCTCATCATGCCTTGGAACGGGCTGTTTTTTACCTGTTTTAGGATTCTTGTAAAGATCGTGCCGTCCGCCATGTCTCACAAGCTCACAGCCAAAGGAAGTGATTTTTTTGATAAGTTCTTTTCTTTTCATAGGTTCAGGGCAAGTTCTCTCACTTTGTGATCTTCAGGAACATCTTCCATGGTCATAAGCATATAGGCTTCTTTCATATTTTCTTCGAGATCTTCGAGGGTTTCACCCTGGGTCATTATTTCTGGATGTTCAAGCAACTTGCCTACCCAAAATTTTTCACCTTTCCAGTAAACCATTTTTAGTTTCGTTTCCATCCGCTTACCTCCTATCTATGTCTTTTAATAACAATACCACAAATCTAAGGAAAGGAATATGCTTATCTTTTATATTGTTCGTTTTCAGGCATAACAAGTTATTCACCAGTTCCGTTGATCTTGTAATTTAGTATGATCAACAGAAAGAATGAAAATTATTATTATAAATTTGCCTATTGACTTAGCTGACCCGCTTTTTTGACATCAGCTCATCCCTCGTTATAGTGGTCGTTGTAGCGCAAGCAAATAATAAGCGATGGAACACTTCCTTATTCCAAAACCTACGATTGAAACGATAGCATACCTCTG
>NZ_JBAMMY010000267.1:0-20855 GCF_051233685.1 Desulfobacterium sp. N47 | reverse complement strand
TCCAAGAAGAGTACTACTTTAATTTTCGTTTTTTCAACAACTGTGCGATATATCCAATAATTATGTCAAAGAGCAAAAAGCTGCCACCGGACCGGATACCGCTGGCAGCTTGATGGCTTTAAACTTTGGACTCTCAAGTTACTATATAACGCTATTTTAAGGGGCCGGGCAGGATTACCGATGCATGTGTTAGCAACCGCTGAAGCCCCGATGAAAAGGCTATTCAAATGCGCCCCGATATTGCCCGGCCCCTCTTCAAAATGATGTTCGCTGTGATCAGGCCACTTTTAGATGAAGGTTTTTACCCACTGCTTGGGCGTAATTTACTAAAGTTGAAAGACGGATATCCTCAGCATGATTTTCAATTCTGGAAATAGCCGATTTTCTTGTGTTTAATATAGAAGCGAC
Source organism: Desulfobacterium sp. N47 (assembly GCF_051233685.1). Lineage (NCBI taxonomy): Bacteria > Pseudomonadati > Thermodesulfobacteriota > Desulfobacteria > Desulfobacterales > Desulfobacteriaceae > Desulfobacterium > Desulfobacterium sp. N47. The sequence continues at coordinate 20,447 of NZ_JBAMMY010000267.1, read as the reverse complement.
CTCTTCTTGAGTGAGTCCTGCTTCAAGCCGAGCCTGCTTCAAGAGGACACCGATCTTAAATTGCTCATATCCTTTATCAAAGTTTTTCCCGAAAGAAGGGCTTTTCTTTTTTCTTACCTCGATATATTTGTCTAAATCATCCATTCGCCTGCCTCCTGCTAAGATATTCTTTTTTACGTTTTTCTGCCAATTCAATTTCCTTCTTTGGCGGTTTTTGGCTTTTCTTTTGGAATGAGTTTGTCAAAATTATCAGCTCATTTCCATAAAAGAAGCCGAGTAAGCGGAAAGTATTTTTTGCGACATCAATTCTGACTTCCCAAATATCATCTGTATTTACCAGTTTCTTAAAATATTTAGACGGAACATGATCAATTTCCCGAATCAATTTCAGTACCCACGTTATTTTGGTCACTTGCGCATCTGTCAGACTATCCAAATGATCTCCAACAGGACAATTTCCGGACGTTGTGCGATAGAATACGATGGTTTTCATGGGTTAAAAGTACACATATATGTGAACATTGTCAAGCGGATTTTCCTGTTTTCAGACAATGAACGACGAAATCAGCCGGAGCGTAGCGACCGGCTGTATTGATTTGGTGTACGCCCGGCATGGGCGTGAACTTATGGTTATCGGGCAGAAGTCAGCAGAGGCCATAGTAGGTGTGGACATCGTCAGCGGCAGCATGACGATTGGAAACGAGCCACGACCCGCATGTGCAGACCCGCTCTGCGTGGTGTGGGGGCTGGGGGAGAAAAACCCCCGGCTACCCGATTCGCCCCTTAATACGCGAAAAGCTCTTGCAAACAATTGATAATTTTAATCTGCGCGCTTTGGGAAATTACACCAAATTTTTGAATTAACCTGGATTTATCAACGGCTCTCATTTGATCAAGTAGGATCGATCCTTTTTTACCCTGAAATATATATTGAATTCTGGTTGGATAGCTAAATCCTTTGGATGTCATTGGAGCAACAATCGCGGTCTTCAGTGCAGACATTTCATCAGGGGAGATAACAACACAAGGCCTTGTTTTCTTAATTTCAGAACCTTGTGTCGGATCAAGTTGAACCAGCCAAATATCAAATCTATGAACATCTTTTTTTACCATTCCCGGTCCTCTTCATCTACCAATGGGGCATTCAACCACTCCTGATCTGCTTCGCTTGATTCCTGGGATTTAAGGGATTTATCAAATTGTTCCTTCCAGCCTTCTCTGTTCTTCTTAACAGGCTGAATTAACAGTCCGTCGTCGATTATTTTGAATTCCAATTGCTTGTCTTCTAATCGTGCTTGCTCGATTACCGCCTTTGGAATACGGATACCCTGCGAATTTCCTATTCTGATTAAAGTCGTCATTTTCGCCTCCAATTGTGGTTAATGTGATTACAATATACCCACAAATGAATCGATCGTCAAATCATATTTATTGTTATTTGAGGGCTAACAAGTTATTATCTGAACGGGTATTGTGAGGGCTATCACAAGATTTTTTCAGAGTCAATAACAAAACAACTTCGTGTATTTGTTGAATTTAAATATATCCATTAGCAGGGACTAATATGCAAATATGAGTATTAGTCCCTATGATACACCGCCGTTCTTGAGAAACGGTCGGTTCCTGTTTCCAGCCATGCTGATTGCCGGAAGCGACTGCGATATTTTCCGGATTTTCGCAGCAGGTATTTGCTGCCGGAATAAAAAAAAGTGTTTGATTTTTCCGATATCAGAAAGTCTAAATTAATACGAAAAGGAAGCAAGATTGTCATTTCCATCAAATTTTATCGGCTCCCAACCGGAGACCCTTTCTAAATTTTGATTTGATTCGATTTCTTCTTCAAGCGCTTTTGACACCTGCATCATATCAATGTGTTTAGTATCTCTTATTCTTACAATACGTGCATTTTCCAATGAATCAAGGCCAAGAGTCTTTGCGCAAACCTCAAGACATTTGCGGTCTGAATCAAAATGAATGGGTATAGCTGCCTTTTCAGGCGAAATTGCAGCTATGGCATTTGCATAGGTTTTATCCATATCAAGGCTTTTCACAAGGCGGGTTGTGGTTATATCGGCAAGTCCTATTCCATTACCGTTCCCATCGGAACCTGAAGATAAATCCCTTACAAAAATACGCTTTGCATGAGGAGAAGTGCAAAAATCTCCGACTATGTCCCGGTGTCTGCCGGTAATGTTGGAATCCATGCCTATACCGCTTATATCTTTTCCGAAATAATCAATAATCAGAAGATCAAGAAAATCAAACGGGATGCGCCCCATCATATTGCTTGCCTGTTTTAAAAGCTCTTTTTCACGGTTAATAATATTGAGGGGCAATACTGCCTCAATTTTTGAAAGATTTCCGTATCCATCTTCAAGAAGAGCTATTCCAAACAAAATATTTAGCTTATCAATTAAAAAATCAGCAGCTTCTTCAATGATACCAAAACCGTGTTTTACCGCAAAATTATGAAAATCAGACGCGCCTTCAGCTTTTCCAAGCCCGATAGTAAGCATTTTGCAAAGCCCGCTTTCTATATCTGCTGTAAATTTTGTATGGGGTTTTATTCTGTTGATTATAACAATATGATCGGCGGAAAGAACTTTTTTGGAAATATTTATATTTAATCCGCATGAAAGCCTGCCGATAATCTGTGTTTCCATTTCCGAATGAACAGGAACACCGATTGAGGCTTCGCTTATTTTTAGTTTTTCGAGTATTTTTTTCTGGCCATCGGCAGTTGCACCGCCATGACTTCCCATAGCCGGAACTAAAAAAGGTTTTAATTCAATATTTTCAAGAAATCTTGCACAACTATAAACAACAGATCCTATATTGTCTATACCTCTGCTGCCGACAGCCATAGCAACCGTTTGCCCGGGTTTAATTATACCTGAAAAAGAAATAGCGGATATAGAAGATTCAAACTCTTTTTGAATGTCATTTACCGGGGAACAATACAACTTTTGTAATACCAGGGCTGTATCGGGATATATGGTTGTGTCTGAAGAAAACATTATTTATCAATGGTTATGTACCGGAATGGAAAAATAGGGTACAACTTATTAGAAACGATGAATAAAATCGGTATTGGCTATTCGTTGTACGATATTAGAATTAAAAAAGTCCCCCAGCCTACTAACTGATAGATAAACCGGGGGACTTTAATAATTATGTTTCTTCAATAGTAATTGCGCCTGGTTCACAAACTTCTACACAACTTTCGCAGCCAAGGCATTCTTCTGCATTAACTGCTACTGATTTTTCACTCTGTAATTCAAAAACTTCAACCGGACATACATCAACACACTCACCGCATCCCTGACATTTGTCTTCATCTATAACAGGATTAAAAGCCATTTTGTTTTCTCCTTTCTATATTGAACATATTGAACAATGAATTATTTGCTCAGCCAATTTTTTTATAGTATTGGGCAAAATCCATATACCAATTGATAATACGAGTCAAGCCTTCTTCTTGTTTTTTAAATAAAAAAAAACGGAGGGGCTAAAGAGATTATATAGTGGTATTTCAGGATTATATGCTTATTCTTCAACTATACCTATTAAAATATAATTACCAGTTTCGTCATCGTTACCATTGTTTTGCCTGATATCGTTATCCCTGGACAGGATATTTTGCAAAAATTCATAACGGGATATATTGCTTATCCTTAAAATTCTCAAAGAAATATTTCTTCCGGACCTATCAGCGCCAAGGACATTTTTAATATCTTCGCTTATCTTAAAGCTTTTATCCGATAACAAACCTTCTATCTGTTTGGCAAGCATAATTTGCCTGTTATCAGTAATATCCGGGGCAAGACAAACGGATGTTGAATGCAAATCAATAGCTGTTTCCGGGTCAAAATTATTTTCTATAATATAATCAAAGGCATCTTTGCTGTCTGTAATAAAAATTTCCGGCCTTTTAATATCATTTAAAACCAGATGTGACCAAGCAACGAGTCTTTCTTTGATCTTATATTTTTCAGGGTCATAACCTGGCCTAAGAGCATCATCGGAATTACCAGCAAAAAGCATTTCATCTTCATCCGTTAATTCGGAAAGCAGTTTTTTCTCCATCTCACTCACAGAAATCATATCTCTTGCTAATCCATCCTGCTGTTCGTCATATTCCTGAGCTAAACCAAGAAACAGCCTTGAATTAAAGAGAAAATCGGTTTTTGATTTCTGTTGGTTCCCACCCATATTCTTTTTTATCTGTGAGGCAAGCTCAGATGAGAAGGTTTCGTCAAAAAAAGGGATTTTTTCTTCCGCAGCGTTTAGAAAGGCCATATCGCTTTTCTGATGAAGCTTTGCCCATGTTTTATATTCATTCAAGATAGCTTTAAGCTTTGATTCGTCTCCTGAAACAGGGATTCGGATATCAATAAGGCCTTTCTTTGAAAGTTCCTGCATGTTTTCGGGCAGATCCAAAAAACCCGGCTGGTAAACGGTTATCTGCTTAAAACAGGCGCACAGGTCAGCTGCCTTTGCATCATTAATATATGTAAACGGAAAATAAAGTGGTTTCATTGCTTTCCTTAGTAAATACTTTAATTATGTTTTCCGGTCTCTTATTGCAACGCCCATTGATTCCAGTTTTTTTCGGATATCGTCTGCAGCACCCCAGTTTTTCTCTGTTCTTGCCCTGTCCCGTTCTTCTAAAAGGCGCTTAACTTCAGGATCAAAATAACAATTCCCAAAATCAAAAACATTAAGCACCGAATCAATATCTTTGAATGCGTCCAGAATCTTTTTTGCACCGGCAGGATCTATTTTTTTATCCCTGGAAAGGACATTTATCTTTCTTACAATTCTGAATATTGAAGATAACGCAGCGGATATATTAAGATCATCGTCCATTGCGCCAATAAATCCGTTTTTAATATCATAAAGAAGCTGATCAATTTCCGGATATGGCTCTCCTGCCTTGATATCAAGCAGGGCATGCACGCATGTATCAAGCCTTTTTAGCGATTTTCTTGCATCTTCAAGCCGTTTGTTTGAAAAGACAATGGGCTTTCTGTAGTGAGTTGAAATCAGCCAGTATCTTATTTCCCTGCCCGAATAACCCATGTTTATAAGATCCGAAACACAAAGCCGTCCTTTTATTTCATCAAGCTTTTTGCCGTCAACAAGCACCCTGTCGCAGTGCATCCAGAATTTTGCAAGCGCTTTTCCTGTTAAAGCCTTTGAAATGGCTATTTCATTCTCATGGTGAGGAAAGATCAGTTCCCTGCTGCTTGTATGAATATCAAAGCTTTCGCCAAGGTATTTCATTGCCATTGCAGCACACTGAATATGCCAGGAAGGCCTGACATTTCCCCAGTCTGTTGCGGTGTAAATGCCTCGTCGTAGTTCCGAAAGTTTTGCTCTTTTCATCAGGGTAAAATCTCTCGGATTATCCTTTTCATATTCATCAAGATCAACGGTTGCACCGATTCTTATTTTATTTATATCAATTCCGGATAATTTCCCGTAATCCGAAAACCGGGAAATATCAAAATATAAAGAGCGCAGCTTTTCATAGGCATAGCCTTTTTTTACAAGCTTTTCTGCAAGCAAAACCATATCTTCAATATGTTCACTTGCCTTCGGATAATTTTCGGCAGGTTTGATTCCAAGAAGATTAAGATCTTCCTTAAATAAATTAATATACTTTTCCGTAAACTCGGACAGTTCAAGCCCCGCCTTTTCAGAGCCGTTTATGGTTTTGTCATCAAGATCCGTTATGTTCATGATATGTTTTACTGAATATCCCCTGAATTCAAGATAACGGCACAACAGGTCTGAAAACACAAAACGGCGGCACTCTCCCGGATGCATTCTGTCATGGACGGTTGGTCCGCAGGAATAAACGGATGCTTTCCCGGGATGAATTGGCTCAAAAGGCTCTTTGCTTCTTGTAATGGTATTAAAAAGCATAAGATTTATTTTTTCTTTAACTGTAAAAAGGGAAGTGCTTAAATATCTTTCTCCGCTGTCCGGAAATATTACAACGATTATACCCTGATCCATTTCCGAAGCTTGCCTTTGGGCAATCACCATAGCGGCCCCGCTACTCATCCCGACAAACAAACCTTCTTCTTTTGCAAGGCGTCTTGCCGCCTCAAAGGCTTCTTCATCATCAATATTAACAATTTTATCGATGCGCTTTTTTTCATAAATCTCAGGACGGTATGCTTCCTTCATATTCTTGAGACCCTGGATTTTATGGCCAAGATAAGGTTCAACCGCAATGATTTTTATATCCGGATTATATTCCTTAAGCCTTCTTGAAATTCCCATTACAGTGCCTGTAGTGCCAAGAGTTGCAACAACTGCTGTCACTTTGCCTTCCGTCTGATTCCATATCTCTTCTGCTGTAGTGTAATAATGGGCTTTCCAGTTTGCATCATTGTTGAACTGGTCTGTCATAAAATAAGCACCCGGATTTTCTCTGCAGATACGGTATACTTCTTCGATGGCTCCGTCGGTACCGAGGTGTCCGGGAGTAAGAAGTATATCGGCTCCACGGGCTTTTAATATTTTCTGGCGTTCAATGCTTGCCGCTTCGGACATTGTAAGAAGAAGTTTGTAACCCTTAACCGAACAGATCAGCGCAAGACCGATGCCTGTATTTCCGCTCGTTGCTTCTATAACGGTCTTGTCGCGGGTCAGCTCTCCCGATTTTTCTCCCTCTTCGATCATAAAAAGAGCTGCCCTGTCCTTTATTGAACCACCGGGATTTAAATATTCCAGTTTGGCAAGAATTCTGACATTGGGATTTGGGTTTAAATTTTTTATTTCAACAAGCGGGGTGCCGCCTATAGTATCCAGAATAGAATAGCTCATCAAGATAATGCCTTTATTATATCTTTTTTAACCTGATTTTCATCATTTGAGGCATCGATAATTTTAAATCGCTTAGCTTCAATACGTGCAAGCTCCAGATAGCCATTTCTGACTTTATCATGAAAATCAAGTGTTTCTTTTTCAAATCTTGTTTCAACCCCGGCTCTTTGTCCTTCATTTATCTGTTTCCAAGCACGTGAAAGTCCTGTTTTGGGGTCAAGATCCAGCAAAATGGTTATATCCGGCTTTAAATCATGTATAATCAACTTATGCAATCTATCCAGTAAATCCATATTCAACCCGCGCGCAAAGCCCTGATAGGCCTTAGTTGCATCATAATATCTGTCGCACAAAACGGTTTTACCTGCCGATAAGGCCGGATTTATAATTTTGTTTACATGTTCGGCTCTGTCGGCAAAATATAGCAGAAGTTCGGTTGAAGGATCCATTCCGTTGCTTTCAGGATCAAGCAGAATGGAACGGATCTTTTGTCCTGTAATTGTGCCTCCCGGTTCGCGGGTCATTAAACAATCTTTTCCTTTTTGCTTCAAAAATTCCATAGCATGCCGTATCTGAGTTGTTTTCCCGGAACCTTCGATACCTTCAAAAGTAATAAACATCGTTTTTGCCTTGTTAAATATTTTTCTTATAAGACCGGATCATTCGCCAATCTCATCCTCTTTGTTTTGCATGCTGTTGTTTGCCGTATAAAAATGGCGCTCAAGTATCCTGTGATAGGATGTCCAGTTTCCGCCAGACTCATCTGATGCAATATATTCACGTATGCCGCTTATCTTTGCATCAATTTCATCTATATAATTAAGCAGTACCGCATCAATTGTTTTTGGTGGTTCGGGAGAACCGAATTCTCTGGTGCCATGATGGCTTACTATCATATGCCTTAACAGCACAGCAAGACTACCAGGAAATTGACTGATTTTATTAATTTTTTCATCAAGCAAGCCGATTCCTATCACTATATGACTTAAAAGTCTGCCTTCATCCGAATAATCAATATTGAACTTATAAACAAACTCCCTTATTTTTCCGATATCATGAAGAATTGCACCGGTAATAAGAAGATCTCTGTCTATTCCGATGTAATGGCCTGCGATTTTATCTGCAAGAAGAGCCATTGAAAGTGTGTGCTCAAGAAGCCCCCCCGCATAAGCATGATGCATTTTTTTTGCGGCCGGAGCTTTTTTAAAATTTTCAACAAACTCAATGTCGCTCCAGAATGCTTCCAATAGCGCTTTTAAATTCTTTTCTTCTATTGAATCGGTAAGCTTTATAAGGCGTTCAAACATCGAATCAATATTATGCTTTGTTGATGGAAGAAAATCGGATACGTCAACTGAATCGGAAGATATAGTGTCCATATTTTTTATGACTACCTGCAAAGTCCCTTTGTATTCGGAAACGCTTCCCTTAATATGAACAAAATCGCCCGTATTTTTGCCTGCACAAATTTTATCTATATTATCCCATACAACACCCTTTATTTTTCCGGTTTTATCTGAAAGAACAACATTGAGATAATTGCTCCCATCTTTTTTTTGAGCTATGTTTTTTTCATAAAGAACAAAAACATCATTTATAGAATCACCAGCTTTTACAGATCCGATATAATCCTTTTTCATATTCTCCGCCGTTTATGATTGTTATTGAATACAGCACTCTGCATATATTTTATATTTGATCTATATCCCAGGCTTTTAGCTCTTCTATCATGTTGTAGTCTGTCATATCGCACTTTATCGGAGTTATAGATATGTATTTATCGGAAAGCGCCGCTCCATCAGTTTCAGGGCTATATTCCGATAAATTTGTACTGATTCCCTGCCAATAGTACGTGCGGTTTCTGGGATCAATTCTTTTTTCAAAAAACTCGGGAAAAACACTTAAATCCTGCCTGCTGATTTTTATTCCGGCTGTTTCTTCCAAAGATATATCCGGAAAATTCACATTTAGAAAGACTCCTGACGGCAGCCCTTTTTCTGCAATTTTTCTTGTAATCTTTTCACCAAAAACAGCCGCGTCATTTAAATATTTTGATGCATATCCCTGTATAGATATTGCAATAGCGCTTATTCCATACAAAGATGCCTCCCTGGCTGCGGCAACAGTTCCCGAATAATTAAGGTTAATGCCGATATTTGCGCCGGGATTTATTCCTGACAGGACTACATCCGGTTTGTATCCAAGAATGTCAAGGATGCCCAGCTTAACACAATCTGCCGGGGTGCCGCTTACGGCATATCCGGCAAGCCCACCTTCCAGACAGACTCTGTTTACACGAAGAGGTTTATGAAGAGTTATGCTGTGACTTACCGCACTTCGCTCACGTTCAGGAGCGATAACCGTTACTGAATGGGATTTTATAAACGCCCTGTAAAGCGCCCATAAGCCTTCGGCATAAATGCCATCATCATTGGTAATAAGCACATTCATATTTATTACAACCCTGAATATCTTGTTTTTTCATATGATTTTTCTTTTAGTAAAAAAAACGGATTTTAACAAATTCATTTTTTTACAATAGACCAAATTTAATATTTTTGAAAGTCACTATTTTTTAAAAACTGTCTCTTGCTTTTTATAAACCCCTCTTATATCCTGTCCCGAAATATTTGCATCAAACTGGCTGAACTTTCAAGCAGATAGTGACTAATTAAAAACAATGATTCACCTTTATACATATATGAAGCTTTAGTTGTAATCGGGCAAAAGGGAGTATTAAGCAATGGTTTTTAGTCTCAGATCATGATTTTGGTTTAATATAATCATGGTATTTGATCTGTAGCTGCCGGACAACCATGCTCAATATAATAGATAATGAAAGATAATTTTCTTTTATACAAAAGACGGGTCGGAAATTGTGCCGAAAAAATATAATTTTTACCACTCGTATATTCTGTTAACGATATTTATTTCACTGTTTGTGGTTTCTTCCAGTGTTTTTGCAGCGGGTAGTTTTAAAGACCCCTTTAAAGATGATAATCCGGATGAACCATGGAATATTATTGCTGATGAGATTTATCATGACCGGAACGCCGATGTGTATATCGCCTCAGGAAATGTTATAATTTTCAAAAAAGGCAAAAACCTTTCGGCTGATTATGTTCGTTTTAACCGGACGACATCAAAGGCAAATGCAAAGGGAAATGTAGTAATGAATCTGGGGCAGGATATTATCAGGGGATCAAGCATTGATGTTGATTTGAAGTCCGAAACAGGAACAATTTATGATGGAAATATTTTTCTGAAAGAAAATAATTATCATATAAGCGGTGATAGTATTGAAAAGACGGGTGAAAACACATATACCGCCGAAGAAGCCACAGTTTCAACCTGTGACGCTGATGTGCCGGCATGGAAGATAACAGGAAAAAAACTTAAAATTACTTTGGAAGGATATGGTTTTATAAATTATGCAACATTCTGGACAAAAAAACTGCCGGTTATATACACCCCCTTTGTTGTCTTTCCTGCAAAAGTTAAGCGCCAGTCAGGCTTTCTCGCTCCTGAGATAGCACAATCCATACGCAAAGGCATAGAGTATAATCAGCCCTATTTCTGGGCAATAAATGAAAACACAGACGCTACTTTCTATTCACACTATATGAGCGAGCGGGGTGAACAAGTAGGGTTTGAATACCGTTATATCCTGAGCCCCGAATCAAAGGGAACCATAATGTATGACTACCTTAATGATTCAAAAATAGATGACGGCACGGCATCGGGAGAGAAATGGGGATATAGCGGGGATGCATATTTTCGCCCCAATTCAGACAGATACTGGTTCAGGATGAAGGCTGATCATGCAATGCCTTACGGGTTTAATGCAAAGCTGGATTTAGATATTGTAAGTGATCAGGATTATCTTAATGAATTTAAAGACGGTTACAATGGTTTCGGCTCAACGGAAAAATATTTTAATAAATATTTTGGACGGGAAATTGATGATTACGATGATCCTATAAGAGTAAACAGTCTGAATTTTTCAAAAAACTGGTCTTCCTTTACATTAAATGCAGAGGCACGCTGGTATGATAATGTTGTGAACCGCAGATGGAATAATACGGATGATACTTTACAGAAGTTGCCGTTTATCGAGTTCAGAGGTTTAAAGCAGCAATTATTTGAAACCCCCTTTTATACCGACCTGTATTCCGGATACACTGATTTTTACAGGCAGGACGGTGTAACCGGACAACGCATTGACGTGTATCCGAGATTCTATCTGCCATACAGATATAAAAACTATTTTTCCTTTGAGCCATCAATAGGATTAAGGCAGACATCATGGTATATTGATCAGGGGGATAATACAATAAAGAGCAAGGCATATGACAGAGAACTGTATGATATTAAGCTTGATCTCTCCACAGAATTATTCAGAATTATTAAAATCGGCTCAAAATATGCGGACAGCATTAAGCATTCAATTAAACCCCAGATTATTTATACTTATCTTCCGGATAAAGATCAGTCCGGATACCCGAACTTTGACAGCATAGACCGAATTGCGAGAACAAACCTTATAACCTATTCTGTGATAAATACCTTTACCTTAAAATCTCTTCAGGAAACACTCGGGCTATCCGATGGGAAAAAAGCGGAAACGCCTTCTTACCTGTATAATGACTTTTTAAGAATAAAACTTGAGCAAAGCTATGATATAAACGAAGAACAGGCAAATCCGGACAATCCGCAAAATTTTATACCTCAAAACAAGCCATTGTCTCCAATATATGGGGAACTGAAGTTTACACCTGTAAAATATTTATCTTTGTCAACGGATGCCAACTGGTCTACTTATGACAGTAATTTCATAAACCGAAATATTTCAGGGTCATTATCAGATGACCGCGGAGATTCGGTTTCATGGGAATACAGATTCCAGCGCGGTTTTGTAGAATCATTGTTTTCAACTCTTAATATAAAAGTTTTTGAAGGCCTGTTATTCAAAACCAATAATGAGAGAGATATCCGTGATGGTAAAAGAATAAGAACCAATCTCGGCTTTCTCTATACTGCCCAGTGCTGGTCGATTGATTTTCTTTACACTGATGAGGATAATGACAAAAAATTTTCTTTTCTGCTCAATTTCACCGGTCTTGGAGGTACACGCTGATAGATGCCAATAATAATAAAGCCTTCTTGGTATGTCATTCATACCAAAAGTAGATTCGAAAATGTTGTTCATGAAGGTTTGATAAAAAAAAATGTTGAATCTTTTTTGCCAAAAGTTCTTGTAAGGAGCCGACGGGTTGACAGAAAAATTATGATAAGGGTACCTCTCTTTCCCGGTTATATGTTTGTAAAATCTGATCTTAGGCCCGAAAGGCAAATTGAAATCTTTAAAACCGTTGGAGTGGTTCGTATGGTCGGAAACCGCAGCGGTCCTATATCGGTTCCTGATGAAACAATTGCATCTTTAAAGATAATGACAGCAGGAGAGGGAAAAATATTTACAGGGGTAAAGTTCCGGAAAGGAGACATGGTACTTGTGATAAGAGGCCCTTTTGAGGGTGTTACCGGAACATTTAACAGGCATGGGAAAATAGGCCGCGTAGTGGTTGATATTGAAGCACTTGGACAGTTTGCTTCTGTGGAAGTGGATGAAGACGATATTGAGATTTTGACATAAAATTATCATAAGTGCTTGACTTATTATAAACATATATTTAAAATGATAAATTAAGAGCTGAAAAAAGCTTTTGTTTGCCATATCGGGGTGGAAAAGCCAGTTTGATCTTGCCAAGATATGGCTTTAGATAGGATTTTATGCAAATTTTCAAATTATTATCCATTTTTTTATAAGATATTTTTCAAGGAGGAAATATGAATAAACTGGAATTGATTTCGGCCATCAAGGATAAGGCAAACATTTCAAAAGCAGAAGCTGCAAGGGTGGTTCAGATTTTTTTTGATTCAATGACAGATGCCATGGCCAATGGTGACCGCATTGAAATTCGGGGCTTATGTAGTTTTTATGTAAAAAACTATAAAAGCTATGCAGGAAGAAATCCTAAGACCGGTAAAAAAGTTGTTATAAAACCCAAAAAACTTCCGTTTTTTAAGTCAGGTAAAGAACTGAAGGAACGGGTAGATGTTAAATAGTGCCCAATTTTGAACCAATTGCTGATCAGAAGATACCTTCTGCGATTTTAAATACTTTGCTCGGAAAAAGCGCTATTCCGCATGCGCTCCTTTTTCTGGGAATGGAAGGTACAGGGAAACAGGTTGCTGCAATAAAGTTTGCTATGGCATGCAATTGCCTTGCAAACAGTGCCAGTAAATCATCTTTACATTCAGATAAAGGCGGCGTATTAAAAAATCCTGAAGACGAAATTCCGTGTGGTGATTGCATATCTTGCAGGAAAATCCTGTCAAAAAGTCACCCTGATATTATCGAGATAAAACCTTCCGGTTCTTACATCAAGATAGCCCAGATTCGTGACCTGTGTGAAATTCTTGCTCTGAAACCCTATGAGGCTAAGATACGCGTAGTTATAATATCTGATGTCCAGACTATGAATGCAGCGGCAGGAAATGCTATTCTGAAAGTACTGGAAGAACCGCCCGAAAGGACGGTTCTGATACTGACTGCAACCGAACAATCGGATATTATTCCCACTATTGCATCAAGATGTCAGTTTGTAAGGTTTAATCCTGTTTCCCAGACAAGACTTGCCGAAATGCTGGTTGAAACAAAAGGCATAACACCGGATAGCGCGGCCATATTTGCGGCTATGGCTAATGGAAGCTTTAGCCGGGCGCTTGAAATCGGAAATGTTGCAGGGCTTAAAAAAAGAGATTGGGTAATAAATGAAATTGAGTCATTATCTTTAGAAGAAACCGGAAAATGTCTTTTATTGGCTGAAAAAATTTCAAAAGATAAAGATGAATTTATTGAATATCTTGAGATTTTAAAAGTATGGTTCAGAGATATTATCGTTTTTGAGTATCACCCTGATAAAATCATATTTTTTGATCTTTTGGATAAAATACAAAATGCATCTGGCCGGCATACGAAACCGGATCTTCTTTTACGATTTGATGCAATAGAATCTTGCCGGCAAAATGTCCGTGCAAATGTAAACTTAAGACTTACGGCAGAAACTCTTTTGTTGGGGTTTGCGCAAAATCAATAATTGCGGTTTTTGCTTTTTGTTTTTAAGCTAGGAGACAATAGTCCTGTCTGTTGGGCTTTATATATGAAAGTTGTAGGCATCAGATTCAAGCCTGCCGGAAAAGTATATGACTTTGAATGCGGCGGATTTGTACTTAATATTGGAAACTATGTTATTGTTGAAACCGAACAGGGCTTGAGTTTTGGTACGGTGGCTACTACTCCTGTTTCCGTGGATGTGCCCCCTGACAGGCCGCTTAGCAAAGTAATTCGTCTTACAAATGAAAAGGATTATCAGCAAAAAGCAAAAAATCAGGAAATTGAACAGAAAGCATATGCTTTCTGTCTGAAATGCATAAAAGATCTGGATCTTAAAATGAACCTTTTCTCGGTTGAAAGTTCATTTGATGCAGGTAAGCTCACATTTTACTTCACCGCTGAAGGTCGTGTGGATTTCAGACAACTTGTAAAAATGCTTGTCAAGAACCTTGAAGTCAGAATTGAAATGCGGCAGGTCGGAATCAGAAATCAGGCCAAGATGAGCGGGGGGCTGGGAAGGTGCGGACGTGAAATCTGCTGCGCTCTTTTCATGGATAAATTCGGGCCTGTTTCGATAAAAATGGCAAAAGATCAAAGTCTTTCCTTAAATCCGACCAAAATATCCGGCCAATGCGGCAGGCTTATGTGCTGCTTGACGTTTGAACACGGTATGCCGGCTGATCCTCCCAAATCCGATAAAACCCCGGGGGATAGGGATATCAGAAATGAAGAAAATAAAACGACCTTATCAGAAGAGGGCCGTGAAAAAGATGAGAAAATGAAATGACAGATAATTTTTATATTACAACACCGATTTATTACGTTAACGCTAAACCTCATCTTGGTCATGCCTATACCACAATTATTGCAGATGTTGTCTGCCGGTACAATACTATGCTGGGTAAAGACGCTTTTCTTCTTACAGGAACAGATGAGCATGGAGATAAAGTCGTACGTGCAGCCGAGAAGGAAAATCTAAATCCTAAAGAATATGCGGATAAAATCAGCAGGCTTTTTAGAAATCTCTGGCCGGAACTGAATATAAAATATAATTCTTTTATTCGCACAACCGATCCTTCACACATAGAGATAGTAAAGCAGGTACTTCAGAAAATATATGATTCAGGCGATATTTATTTTTCTGAATATGAAGGTCTTTATTGCTTTGGCTGCGAACGTTTTTACACCGAACGTGAACTTGTTAACGGAAAATGTCCTGATCATGAAACCGAGCCGGAAACCATAAAGGAATCAAATTATTTTTTTAAAATGAGCCGATATCAGGACTGGCTTATCGATCATATCAGGCGGCATCCGGATTTCATTCGTCCCGAAAGATATAAAAATGAAGTTTTGTCTTTTTTAAAAGATCCTCTGGAAGATCTTTGCATTTCCCGTCCCAAAACACGTCTTGAATGGGGAATTTCCCTTCCATTTGATGATAAATATGTAACTTATGTTTGGTTTGATGCCCTTCTAAACTATGTTACGGCACTGGGTTATCCCGATGGTGAGTTTTTTAAGAAGTACTGGCCCGAGGCACAGCATATTGTTGCAAAAGATATTTTAAAACCTCATGGTATATATTGGCCTATAATACTTAAGGCTGCCGGAATACCTTTATTCAAGCACCTTAATGTTCATGGTTACTGGAATATTGATCAGAGCAAGATGTCAAAAAGCTTGGGAAATGTTGTTGAACCTCTTTCGCTGAAAAACACATACGGTCTTGATGCTTTCAGGTATTTTCTTGTCAGGGAAATGGTATTCGGCCTTGATTCGGGTTTCAACGAAGAAGCGCTTGTATCGCGTATAAACTCTGATCTTGCAAATGATATAGGGAACCTGTTTTCAAGAGTAATTACAATGGTTCATAAATATTTCGGCGGAGTTATACCCGAAATAAATCCCGAAACCGAAGATGAAATGCAGGGTGGTCTTAAGTTTGATGCATCTGCTGCTTTAAGCGAGTATAAAAAAGCCATGGAAAGCTTTTCTTTCCACAAGGCTTTAATGTCGGTCTGGGAATTTATAAACCAGATGAATAAATATGTTGATACCACAGCTCCATGGGAGCTTGCAAAAAAGAAATCGGAGAGAAAAGAACTGGAATTTGTAATATATAACCTTCTTGAAGGACTAAGAATAGTGTCAGGCCTTATTTATCCTGTTATGCCCGATACGGCAAAAACCATGCAGCAACATCTTGGACAGAACCCGGAAAGTATTTTTTATGATTTAAATCAGCTTAAATCCTGGAAGGTTCTTAAAGCCGGCACAAGCATTCCAAAATCAGTTACACTTTTCCCAAGAATCGATAAGAAAAAAGAGGAACAGATTTTGACCGACGAGATAAAAACGGAACGGGATGTTTTGGAAATAAAACCTGAAATAACAATTGAAGTGCTGTCTAAAATTGATCTTAGAGTTGCAACGATAGTAAAAGCTGAAAAAATTAAAGGCGCAAAAAAAGTACTTAAACTCGAAATTGATCTTGGCGATACCAGAACTATTGTGTCAGGCATCGCCTTAAGCTATACCCCGGAAGAACTGGTGGGCAAGCAGGTTATAGTGGTGGCAAACTTAAAACCGGCAAAGATAATGGGGCTGGTTTCAAATGGGATGCTGCTTGCCGCAGTTGATGAAAACGGCTGTACGGTTGCAACTCTTGATAAAAAAGTAAAACCCGGCACACCTCTTACCTGATTTTTTATAAATGACAAATCAAAATCAGTGTTGGGTATATGTGCGAATGCTATTCGCAGAAAAAGCGCTATTTCTTATGCGCATATACCCAAATGAAAAATATTTCCGACAAATGCTATAAACCTTCATTGCACTGCAGGCATTTATGCAAAAAGCAGTATTAATCAGACTTAATATCGCTTCTCTCTTTTGCAAGATAATTAAGATGAGTCTTTTCTTCATCTGCAAGCCGCAAAAAGAAATCATGTACCCGGATCTTATCGCTATTTTTAGCCAGTCTGCTGTAAAGGTCGAGAGCCTGGGCCTCAAGGGACATTGCAAAATCAATAATTGAAGATAACCTGTCAAAACCGGGATCGGCTTTTTGTAAAAATTTAGTTACGGAACCGCCTTCCATGACACCTTCCGGCATATTGCCTGTGGCAAAATCTTCTATATTACTATCGGATTTGTTTCCGGTATCAGCCTGGTATTCTTCGACCAGTCGCAGCATATGCTTGTTTTCAAAACCTGCAAGACGGTTGAATAATTGTTTGTGGCTTTCATCCTGCTCTTTGTCTGCAAGGCCAAAATAGAATAACTGCAAACCTTTTTCCATGGCATAAGCAAGATGAAAAGCATCACTGTATTCTTCCTTTCCGGTAAATAAATCTCCAACCAGTTCCAGACCTTCTTCAACAGGGCCTGTTGCTTTCGGGTTGTTCCACGCTTTAATTCCTCCTGCAAGGTTGTAGACTTCATTAAAACCCTTGCCGGAAATCAGCTGGGAGGCTGCTCTGCTGCGGCCTCCCACAGCACAATATACCAATGTGGGTTTTTCGCTATCAAGTTCCGACAATCTGTCGGACAGATTTGGAAGAGGAATAAGACTAGAGCCGGGAATATGTTCCTTCTCATACTCATCCGGCTGGCGAACATCAAGAAGCTGATATGAATTTGAAGAGTGAGTATCCATATACTTCTTGGCTTCATTGGAATCCATATTTTTAACAGGAGTAAAAAGATTTTTCCAGTTCATCGTTGATTTTCCTATCGGAATGTAAAAATACTTGAATTTTCGGATAACTCAAAAAGCTTTGTCGCACCGGCGAACTGGACAGTTTCATCGACATCCTCTTCAGTAACCTGGCGGCTCTTTGCACAGGGAATGCAAACATAAATCGGCACCTTATTTTGGACAAGATACTGATAATGAGAAAAGGCCTCATCTCCGGTCGGGGCAACAATATTGTCAATCATGCCATGTTTGACAAGAAACGCTGCATCATCGGTTAAAAAGATGTTTACTTCATGTCCTGATTCCCTGGCTGCCTTTGCCAATTGAAAGGCGCGGGTAACATGTGTCGGATCTTCCATGCCGCGTGTAAGAACAAATAAAAATTTTCTCATTTTATTCTCCTTATGGTATTAAATTATATGCTGATAAGACTTCTTTTTTGAAATAAGTCTTCATATTAAAGGCAGCTCTGATAAATGCCATTTGGTTTGTTATTCAAACGCCTGGAACTTTTTCATAAACTTTCTATCGATGTAATCTTTGATCCAAAACGCCGGTTTGCCGCCAAAAATGAGCCCTTTTTTTTGAAAAATACCGGTGCCATCGCCCATATTGAAAATCTGGAGATAGTCTCCTCCCGGATCAAAAGGCTTAAGTGCTGCGCCTTCAAGTTGTGCCATGAGATTGTGCAATAAAACAGGGTTTTGCCGTACTGCATAGACTCCTACCTTGGTGAGGGGTTGATCCTTAAAATAAATGCAGTCTCCGCCACCAAAGATATCCGGATATGTAGTACTTTGTAAGTATTTATTCACAAGCAGGCCGCCGTCAGGTCCTGTGGGAAGCTTGGAATCGCTGAAAATAGCAGATGGTTTTATGCCGAGCGCCAGAAAAAGAAAATCAAACTCGTATTCTTCGCCGGTTTTGAGAATTACACTGCCGGACTTGATTTTGTTTACAAAAGTTCGTTCAAAAATCTTAATCCCCCTGTGTGACAGAGATTTTATGGCTTTTTCCCGGATTTTTTCCTCAAAGCGATCCATAAATGTGTTGCCGGCAAAGATCATGATTTTAAGGGCATTTTTTTTAAAATTGCTTCCTATCCTCCAGACGTTTCCCGCAATTTCGGCAGCCGACGGGCCGCCACCAATGACTCCGATACGGATGGGTTGTTTTAAAAGAAGCTCTTCGATACGTATCTGCGCATTTTGCAGGTTTTCTATAGGTTTTACAGTATAAATGTTTTCCGTGTTTCCTTCTATATCCATTTTCAATACCTGGCTGCCGGAATTGAAAGAAACCACATCATAGAGAACCTCTTCTCCTGATTCAAGGTAAACAATTTTCTTTTCAGGATCAACCCGGGCCGCCTTGCCCAGAATGAATTTACCGCCTTTCTTTTCCACCAGGTGTTTGGTTGCAAACCTGATCTCTTCGGGCTTATATACCTTTCCCAGCATTCCAGGACCCATCCCGGAATAGTAGTGATATACCGAAGGGCCGATTACCGAGACTTCATACCCTTTTTCAACAAATTGATGAATAGCGGCAAGGGTCATCATGTGTGCATGACCGCCACCGACAAGTAAAAGACGTTTTCCCATTTTTTCATATCCTTTCTTTGATAACGGATACAAGCAAGTCAGCAAGAAATTATTATGAAAAACTAATTTTTGATACTTGGATACTGAATTTGCTCCTTCATAACTATTTTTAGTTTATAATGATATTTCAGTTCTAAAATCGGGGCTTCTTTTGTCTTGTTCAGGTTCCTGATATTAAATGAATACATTTAAATGAAAGTATGATCAGGATACAAGCAACAGTCTTTACTGTCAAATAATTTGCATGATAGACATCGTTTTATCAGCACTGTCCGGTTAGGTTTTTGCATATAACCGGACAGTGTTTTTGTTCTTTGAAAAAATACGAATCTGCAGAGCTTCCGGAATCACGAAGCTCGTTTTGGATTTGTATTCGTAATTGCCGTACTCTTTTGATATTAACATGCTCTCCATGATTTTCGTGGCAATATATCGCAAGTAGCAGATATGTAATAAATTCTCCGATGTTTATATTAAAGCCCAGATGAATTTTGGCTTTTTTTGAGTTTTTCCGATAGTCCGCCCAGGCCATTGAAAGTACGGCATCGATTAGTGAACCATCAATAACAATAAGTTCTCCCAAGTCAGGATGCCGATTCGGGAGAATATTAGATGCTTCAATACAAATTTTTTTATAGACAAATGGTTAATGCCAAGATCGCCTGCGTACTAACCGTTGCAAAACCCACAACAAATATAAATAATTTCTTAAAAAAGGCCAAACCGCGGATTTTAGGAATCGGCATCATTTCCTTAATAGCTGCAATCCTGTTGGCATACCTGGTTTGGGTCTGGATAACCCGCCCGATAAAACGTCTTAGCCATTATGCCGATGATGTGGGTTCCGGAAAACTTAAAAAACCTTGAAAAACCGGAAATACTATCATTATATTCTCTTGTCAAAACCGTACTTGAAAGTAAAAAAGCAATAATTTCAATCAAGCACTTAAGTATAAACGTTAAGATAAAAGAAGACATAGGTTCCTCGCTAAAAAGTATGGGTAATCCGATTCAAGACATGATAGATATCAGTCATCAAGAGATAGAGGAGGTTGAGACAAATTACTATGAGAGATACGGAACTATTTCAGTTGGCATTGGGTTTGACATCACCATGATCTAC
>NZ_JBAMMY010000262.1:0-5207 GCF_051233685.1 Desulfobacterium sp. N47 | reverse complement strand
CTTTGCTGTCTTTTACCGCTATCCCCTCCAAAACATCTTTGATATGCAATGCGTGAAAGGATATTTCGCCGACGTTAACACTTAAATCGACACGGTGGTCGCCTTGCGGCAAATCTTGACCGACTTATTAAATCTCCTCAGAATTATGGAAACCGCCGATAAATCTCTTTCCTATGCAGAAAGCGAATCAGTTCAACATTGTTTTGCTTTCGTTTTATTCCAAGTCGATAATTTCCAATCTTAATACGGAAATACTCTGCATATCCTTCAATCTTTTTAACATCTTTAATATCTGCAAGAGAACCCGCTTTCTTGATCTCCTCTATCAGTTCCCTAACGCGTTTCCTGATTTTTGATTCATTTCTGATAGCATCAAGATCCTTGCTGAATCTTTTCCCATAAAGAATATTCATAAATTAATCCATCAATTTAGATAGGATTTCCGATTCAGAAACATACTCTCCTGTATCACCCTCCTCTATAGCTAAACCTAATTTCATATCTAGTATCGCTTCTGATACAGCGTCTTCCAATAAATCCTTTCTTTCAGTTAAAACGGATATTATTGCTTCTTTAACTATTTTTTTTAGTTCTGTCTTTGAGATTTCGCTTGTTTCCATTTTATATTCCTCTACTTCTAAAACCCCTCGAAGATCAATTGCTGCCGACTTTTTCGCATCCTTATCATCTCTGATAGACACTTTCAAAACAGGAAAGTTCTTTTTAAAAAATATTTACTTCTTTGATGGTTTCTTCCTTTTCATATTCGATGATCTTTCCAATAGATCGTGACAGGTATTCGTTCTGCAAACCCTTTTCAAATATCTTGCCGATATTTTGAATTATCTCTTTTGTAGTTGAATTTGCCTGCATATTATCTCCTTCATAATCCCTTTCTTACGTTCTATTTGCTATCATAAACAAATATCTGAACAAAGTCAAAGCACATCGGGGATGATATTGAAACTGTGAATTAATATTTTCACACTCTGTTCTCACCGAAAGATCATTTTGGGTGTTTTGAGTGTTGAGTGATCAAGCTCTGTCCTTTTGATTTGATGTAGTCTTAACGATTTTTGTTAATATATTAACTAATTTTTTATTGCATTTAGCTGTATTACAGTTTGATTAAAATCAATATTGCATCAATTTCTGGGCAAGACGATGGATCTCCGGATTGGCAAGAGCAGCTACCTTCTTTTTTATGCTGCGGGAAAAATATTCCTTTTCGGTTTTTGTTAACAATTCTCCTTTCAATTTCTTCCGGAACAACTCCTTTTGTTTCGGCGAAAATAATTGCGACAATGCATATTCAAGCGACAGCTCCTCGTGCTTTTGCTTTAGCTGTCTTGATTTTTCAGCATCTTTTTCAAAATAATTGTTGAACATCTGTTTCAGCCTGAATGGGTCAAGACGCCTGTTGCCAAGACTGACCTCTTTCCCGTGGACTAATTGATGCTTTAACTCTTTTATGCGGGTTGTATCTTCCGGTGATAAGGATTTTTTTAATTGATTCGACCAGTCAAACGACAGATGATAATATTGATACATGGCTAATGACAATAAAATCAAAGATTTAAAGTCTTCCAAATCTTCTTTTTTTATAAAAAAGCTTTTAAGTTTGTCATAATCAAAATTGTAGTTCCGGGCGGCATTTGCCAGTAAAACGGCAAAACCCTCCCACAAACGAGTGTCTTCGCTTTTAACGACCTCTGCCAAGGTTTGATTGGCATCGACTTCCTCCTGAGCTTCCATCATAGGAAATCCCAATCTATGCAGGTTGTCCATTAATGCTTGATTAGCCATAAGGCTTTTCTTTCCTGACAATATCTAAAAAATTTTCAAGGTTTTTGATAATCCTTTTTTCTGAGATGTCGTAACTTGCAAGATTTATAATATGCTGCTCAACCCGCTTAAGATCAATGTCTTTTTTACGTGATTTCAACAGCATCAGGCAATCTTCAAAATCGACCCGTGTCCCTCGAAAAAGTTTGCTTGCAATAAGATCATAAGGATTTAATATTCCTATATAAAGGTTAGAAAATTCCTTAAACTGCGTGTAGTTTTCTTTTTCAATAGGAGATGCCATCAATTCTGTTGTGTGGATACGTTTCCCCACAAACAGGTCAAATACAAACAGGTCTCCACTTTTGTGCCAACCCGATCCTGTTTGCTGCTGATAGCCCAATTCCTTTAAGGTTTTGATCAAGTGCCGGTACTCTGCTTCAAGCGGAATAATAAAATCGATATCCTTAGTCGATGGTTTGATGTCCATCAAGGTCAGTGCTGTACCGCCGCATGCAACAAGATGGACTTTACGCCTCAAGAAGGTATTCCACTGTCCCAGCAAATCTATCAATGTATATTTGTTTAGTCTATATTCCATCTATTGCATTTTAAAATACATAATATTGCATACAATAAGACAAATAATTGTATTAAACCATACAATAAATATATTGTGGTGTCAAGAAGCGTTTTTTATCTGCAAATACAGAAGCTAATTGAGACAAATGCGAAAATCGATCAGTTCATTTAAAACCTAAGCCGCAATTGAAATTGCCTGGAGAAACGAAAAACTGTTTTGAGTGCAGAAACGGAAGATAGTGTTGAGTGTTGAGCACAGAAACGAAAAACTGTGTTGAGTGTTGGGTGTTGTGTTTTGTGTTTTGAGTTTTGGGTGATCAAGCTCTGTTTTTTTGATTTGATGAAGTCTTAACTATTTTTGTTAATATATTAATAATGGCCAGGTTTTCTGAAAAACGGTAATCCAGTAAATTCAACTTGTTCTGGATACCTGCTCCCCGCCTGCGCGAGGACAAGCTTCGCAGGTATGACGGTTCGGGGACTTTTTACGGTTTCATCAGTATTGATGGTGAACATCTTGCTTGGTTAACGCTAAATGCGTAGTCCCTCTCGTTTGATTTTTATGAAAAATTGAGGAGGGTCGGTTTCTATTTCATTTAAAGAAAAAGGATGAATTTCCAAGCGCAAATCCACTTTCCTTCTATGTTTGCTGATTTTTTTCATATCGTAGTACGGCACACCCTGAAAATCTCTTGAGACAACAGCAAGATCGATATCGCTGTCCTTATCAGCCAAATCCTTAATGACAGAACCAAAAAGGTACGCTTCAGAGACATCAATACCACTTTGTCTCAATAAACTTATAAAAAGTTTGGCTTTCTTCAAGGATATATCTTTTGTAAGAGCCATTCCCGAATCTCCTTTATACGGTAAAAATTCTGTTCCGCGAATTCTTTTGTACACAACTTGTAAAACTTGAATTTTTCATCCGGATATCTGGTTGAGATATTGAAAGTATTCACTGCATCAAGAAATTCAACCATCTCCTCGTCCATTTGTATTCCCGCCATATCAGCTAATTTAACAAGATCATGACTTCGGGGTGGAAAATCATTTTTATATTTTACATAACAGCCTTTTAGGGTTTTTTCTATAACAAGATGGCCAACGAATAAACACCAATCATATTTCCCGCTATCAAAGAGGATTCAGCAACTTCAAGGTCATGCTCTGCTGAATTAATCCAATAAGCCATGTGCTTGTCCATATTTAATCCTCGTCTTAAATTTTGTTAAATTAAATACGCATATCCCTTAAGGCGGGTCATTTTATATGAGAATACAGGAGACAGGAGTCAGAAGTCAGAAGTCAGAAGACAAAATAACCATACTACCGTTTTTATTCTGCATTCTGTATTCTGACTCCTGTATTCTCATATAAAGGGTAAAGAGTTTATTACAGCGGATCCAGCTCTGGCGAGGCAAATTTCCGGCGCTCATTGAGGCATCATCAATTGCTACTGCGTATTCAGGTGTGGGCACCGAAGTCACAGCAACACATATAAAGTCTCCATACCCATCCGGATGAGTTATAACCAAGACGGGCCGTTTCTTTTTTGTTTTTAGATCAGAATAGGGGAAAGGAATACCCACAAGGTCGCTAGGGCTATAGCTCATTCCAGATGTCATCTTCTTTATTTCCCCAAATCTGTTGCATTACCGACACCTGAGCTTTTTTCATTTCTTCAACACAGATATCATGCTGGGAATAAATTCGCTTGATAAAATCGAGCACCTCTCGTGCCAACGGCTCCGGAAGATCTCTAACCTTTTCACAAATTTTATCTGCCACATTCATATTTCACCATTTAATAATTTTTTCGAATTTTATTTCAAAGTATGACACAACATGTCACAAAATTCAATATTTCTTCAACGTTTTTGATTTTCTGTGAATTGTTTTGAGTTATAAGGAGATTTAATAAGTCGGTCAAGATTTGCCGCAAGGCGACCACCGTGTCGATTTAAGTGTTAACGTCGGCGAAATATCCTTTCACGCATTGCATATCAAAGATGTTTTGGAGGGGATAGCGGTAAAAGACAGCAAAGATTCTTTTGGAGACAACAGTTGTCCCCAAGAGTTTATTTATATGCAAATAATGATGCAGAACAAAGAGAACATCATTCCAGCTGAATGATGTTTGCCAGGGCTTTTGGAATGATAGGAGGTTTCAGAATTGTTTCTATATCAGGATCATTAATTTCATAAAGCTTTCTGAGCAAGTTAGTGGTTCTGATAATAAAACTGAATGCACGTTTAAGCAAAAGAACAATGGCAGCCAATTGAGATAGAATGTTTGATCTTGAGATATTAAGGACTCTGGGTTTATCTATAATATTCAGGTCTTTTTTTATCGTACTGTTAGCTCGTTCCGAAGCTGACCGCATTTTCTTGATTTCATTATAGCGTTTTGAACCCCGCGGTATTTCGTTTACCAAACGGGGAAGCTCTTTGACATACATGTGTTTTGAAAAACCTGTTTGGTTTTTAATATGAGGACACATAGCGATATTGTGGCGAACGTTCAGATTTTCCATGGCTTTTGGTCTGAACTTAAGGCACTGTTTAAAGCAACAGAATGTAAGCCGCTGATGTTTTTTATCAAAACCATTGGGTTTGGCAAGCAGACCGCAGGGCGCAAAAGGCCGGCCTTTCTGGTCGTATCCTCTATCGATAAGAGTCTGTTTAGACAGGTTTTCGTTTCTGGGATTGTAATCGATTATGGGTATGGAGCCCTTGCTCCTGATGTAGTTGTAGTTTTTAATAATATCGTATTTGGCATCGGCAATGTCGATTTTGACCTGGTTTGCAGCTTGAGGGTGGTGCTTTTGAATCTGTTC
>NZ_JBAMMY010000259.1:0-3209 GCF_051233685.1 Desulfobacterium sp. N47 | reverse complement strand
GCTCACAACCTCTGGTACACTAATTTCCACTTTCATGGGTGCTTCTCCTTTTTTTTGGTGTTTTTGCCTAAAATCCTTTTAAAGGAAAAGCGCCCTTTTTTATACCCTTTTAAAATTTACACAAAATATTATACACTACCGACCGGGCCACTCAAACTTTAACAAAAAACATAACGGGCTCCCGGTCTGCTCGACCCGATTGTTGGCTTTCTATTCGGTATGCAAAGCATCAAGAACAGCGCTGGGATTTCTCGATGCAATTCGTAACAATGCTTTAGCTGGGCCTTCCGGCTCTCTCCTGCCTTGCTCCCAATTTTGTAGAGTGCGGACACTAACTCCTATCATAAGTGCAAATTCATTTTGCGAGACATTGAGTTTCTCTCGTATAGTCCTAATTTCAAGGGGCTTGATTTCGTACACACGACTTGGTGACTTTCGTCCAGCTTTGATCTCTCCTGCCTCTTTAATACTTGCAACCAATTTTTCAAAATGATCCTTTTTCATGATAACAATTCCTTAACCATTTCACGGAGCAGCCTAAGTTGATCCGGTGTCAAATTTTCTTGTTCGGTCTTCGTATATGGAAAAAGCATAAAAATGGTGTCGGGCACTTTCCAGTAGTAAATGATTCGTAGTGACCCTCTTTTCCCTTTGCCAGGAAGATTCCAACGAATTTTCCGCAACCCTCCGCAACCCCTGATCAGACTTCCCGCATCCGGCCGGAGCATCAATGATGCTTGAAGCATTCGATAACTATCGTCTGATATCAGGCTTTGTATTTCTTTTGTAAAAATGGAGGTCTCTATAAAAATCATAGTTTATAATACGCCAATGGCGTAATTTGTCAAGGCTTGCCATGTAATTTTGTTTAAAGCCAATGTTAAGGCTCACTGGTTGCCGCGCAGTTTGCTGCAATCCAAGTGCAGCCGCTGGTTGGCAGCTTTTTTTGAGACGATTTTCAATAATGATAACGTGCTTGCACAAAATCGATTCTTTCATGCCCAACGGCATAAACGAGCCGATGTTCTTGCGTTATTCGCCGGGACCAGACACCTGATCCAAGAGACTTTAGAGGTTCAGGTTTACCGATACCTTGAAAAGGGTCCCGCATAATCGCCTCGACCAATTGAAAAATACGGAGTGCTGTTTTGCGATCAGTCTCCACCCAGTATCGTAGATCCTCTCTAAACTCTGGCTGAAACACAGATTCTCTCTGCTTTTTGATACCGGATGGTTTCTTATCACTTTTACTCAAAGCCGACCTCATTTCGAAGGTCATCAATCGTTTGAGGGGAACCAGATCCTTTACGGACTCTATCAAGTGCCGAAAGGAGTCGCTTTGCATTTTTGGGTGACCGAAGCAGGTGTGCTGTTTCGAGTACACCGGCCAACTCGTCGGCGGTTATCATG
This sequence comes from Desulfobacterium sp. N47, assembly GCF_051233685.1. Classification (NCBI taxonomy): domain Bacteria; kingdom Pseudomonadati; phylum Thermodesulfobacteriota; class Desulfobacteria; order Desulfobacterales; family Desulfobacteriaceae; genus Desulfobacterium; species Desulfobacterium sp. N47. The sequence continues at coordinate 1,799 of NZ_JBAMMY010000259.1, read as the reverse complement.
GCGACATCTTCACTCCCACGTCGCTGGATAATAACAACTTCTCGGTTTTTAGTTACTTCATCTAATAAAGAAGCCAAGCTTTCCCGGGCATGAGTGTATGTTGTTTGTATTGCCATATCTGCCTCCTAATTTAATGTACAGGTATAACGTACATGTTTTGGGTCAGATCGTCAATATTAATAACCTTACAGTTCGAATCAAGTGCCCTGCCAACGCAAAGGTTGAGCAGACCGGCCACCCAAATAGCATTAAAAAACGTGACGAGTCCCGGTCTGCTCAACCCTATGGTTATTTATTGTGTATCTATGGTCACTTTATTACAACTCTTTGAAGTTTAACCACCGGTTCCAAATGTTTTGATTTGTATACGTTAAGAACCACTCCTGGTTTAGAAATACTTTCCTGAACTTTTTTTAGTTCTAAAACAACTGCTTCCACGACAACGGGATCCCGAATATTATAAAGATTAACAAACGTAACGTCTTTAGGAAGAATATCCAAGAAATACTCCCCATCATTCCAGAAGAGTAGCTCTTTGGATTGACAGTCTGTAGGATTTGAGCAAATGCCCTTCGCTATCAACGCAGTTTGGGCTGCATCAATATATAAGCCACCCTCTGTTTGGTAAGGTTCACCGCATCCAGAAAGCAGAGCTACCCCAACTATCACAGCAATGAAGATTTGCTTAAGCATCTTCGAACACCATTGATTATCAGGTCAATTTGCCCTGATAATATGATATTAAGGGGGTTTTCGGGCAAATTTGCCCTGTGTCAATATCAGCCTTGATTAAAAATAAATATGGTATAAAATTATTTTAAAAATGCGATATAGACAACAACCGGTTAAAAAATTTACCAAATTATATTTGAGATAAAACCATCTTATTATGAGTATGTCAACACATAAAGATAGCAAACTAATGGATGAAGTTCGGGATGTTATGCGTTTGCATCACTACTCGATTCATACAGAAAAAACTTATTGCGACCGGATAAAACGATATGTATTGTTTCATAACATGAAATCCAGCGAAGATCTGGCGGATGGAGAGCACAAGATTGAATTGTTTTTAACGGATCCTGCTGTAAATAAAAATGTATCTAAGTCTACGCAAAATCAGGCAATGAACGCGCTGGTGTTTTTATATAAAAGGTATTAAAAGAGCCTCTGGAAAAGCAGATCAATTCAATCCGTGCTTCCAAAAAATTAAACATTCCCGAGGTTATGACCAGGGAAGAAACCTCTAAGGTCATATCTTTGATAGAAGGTACTCCCCAATTGGCTGTAAAACTGATGTATGGAAGCGGGTTGTGAATTTCAGAAGCCATCAGGTTACGTGTTAAGGACATAGATCAGAAAATGAAAACCATTATAGTTCGCTCCGGAAAAGGAGCAAAAGATCGGATCACGACATTTCCACCACCATGATTTACACTCATGTTTTGCAGCAAGGCGGACATGGTGTCGTTAGTCCGCTTGATGTTAATATTTGATTGCTTCCTCTGCTGATTGCAAGTTCAATTTCTCCGGTTTATTTCTATCCGATTGTTGTAAATCCTGTATTAATGAATAATTTAAAAGATTAATAGCAATGAAATATCAGAAATATAAAATTATGATAAACAAGATCCGGTTATTTAAAAATCTGATAAATATTGAGGTAATTTCAAAAGTCTCGCATTGATCCGATTATTTTTATAAAAAGCAGTTGAAATACCAAATAACATATTGATTTAATAAAGAGAATGCTCTATTATCTTCTTAAATTCACCAATTCAAGAAAGGATGATAATATG
>NZ_JBAMMY010000257.1:0-1771 GCF_051233685.1 Desulfobacterium sp. N47 | reverse complement strand
CATATTATCATCCTTTCTTGAATTGGTGAATTTAAGAAGATAATAGAGCATTCTCTTTATTAAATCAATATGTTATTTGGTATTTCAACTGCTTTTTATAAAAATAATCGGATCAATGCGAGACTTTTGAAATTACCTCATGTATTTTGCAATTAACTGATTTACGATATATCCGGTTAAACTTAATCTTGTGATTCATCTTGCAATTCATCAAGAGGAATGCGCCATTTATCATAAAATTTAAAAACATTTGATAGTCCATTCAGTTTTATAGCTTTAAGTATCTCATGGGTATTGTAATGTACTCTTGCTTCTTCGGCCATCTTTTCTTCATGAGAGGCGCTGAAATTTTGAAGAAATTCGCTGAACCTGACAATATGAACAAGTTCGTGTGTGATTATATAAAGCAAAAAAGGGTAAAGTTTTATTGCAGGTGATTTGCCTACAACCGAAAGTATGGAATTATCCTGAAGACAGATTTTATAAAAATCATAAATTGAAGAACTAAGAGATGAATATTTTGGTTGAGCTTTATATTTTATTATCTGAGCAAATGGGCCGTCAACGATTTCTTCAGTTGAAAGATTCGCTATCGTTTTAATATCATAGCGTCTTCTAAGCCATTGGCTGGTGGATAATTTATAATAATCGCATACAAGCTCCTCGGATATTTCCGCTGCTTTGTTTACTGTTTTTATCTGTCTTGTGTTAAATTTCGGAAGTTTGGCAATATCGTTCATAATTATTTAATAATATTTTAAATGATTATTAATTTCGGGCTATTTTTAAAAATCCTTTTTTTTAGATAGTGTCCATCCTAAGGTATAAATATTTGGTATAAAAGGCGATTGTGCATTTGCAGTGGATTATTGGTATTGGATGTAGCATAAGGCAATTAGACAATAACCTGATAACACTATAAAAGCGATAAAGGAATCAAATGCAAAATACGCAAAAAACACCAAAACAACTGCCGCTTATAGAGCCCACATCCAATTATGCTCAAGAAGCAGAACCGGATATGTATGATCAGCAAGATAATTGGTAGTCTCCTAACATTACCGATTATGTTCTGCAAGACCTTAATAGGGGCGAACTGTATAAGATGGCTTCCGGATGAGCACTTGCTATTATGAAAAATCGATTCAGGAAGTGATACAAATTATCCCATACGATTTAATTACTGCATTGCAGCCGGACGCAAGAATCTTCAAAAAGGGATGTCTTCTTTTGTTAAATCATCATCATTATCATGATCAAAGGGCATTATTTCGCTGGCCATATTTAAAAACACACCCAAAGACTCGCATAAATTCTTTACAATTCGGCTATGAGCCTCTTTTTCATTAACATCTTTTGCTTTTGACATTGCCTTCAATGCAAAACCTAATTCTTTAAATAAACTGTCCACTATTTTATCAGGATCCATTAATTCTCCTTTTTCTTTTTTTTATGATTACATACCAAATCCGGCAGTCGTCTTAGCGATCGGCCAGATTTGCCTGTTACTTGCTGTTATTCATATCTATTTTTACCTCTTTCCTTGGGTTCATCTTCCTTTTTTGGCTTTTATTCACCATATTGATAAGTTCATCAACACGTTTCTTTAAAGATTTATCTGTCTGCAGCTGCTTTTTAACCCGTTCAATAATACTGCTGACTGAAGTGGATTTATCGATATTAAAATATTGCCCGATTTGTTTCATATTATCACGCCGAAGCACTCTGATCAGATAAATCAAAACATTTCTTGGTTCATTATACGACCCCC
>NZ_JBAMMY010000256.1:0-3171 GCF_051233685.1 Desulfobacterium sp. N47 | reverse complement strand
CATATTCAGGTATTATTCCACGGGTCAAACAAACCGGTGGCCCTGAAGGCCAAACCCGTACCGGTAAAGTATCAAAACGCTGCAATCGTATCCTCAAAAATTATGTTGTGCAGTCGGCTCACCATATTGGCTTACATGGCCCGGAAGATTTAATGGCCGACTACAAAAAAAGAGATGCAAATGGTCAACATGCAGATTTTGGTATCGGCCGTCGATATATTCGCACTGCTATGTGTTTGATGCGCAATTCACAAATTTATATACCTAAACGCCTCCGTAGTAAGGAAATTAATCCGGAAGAACGAGCCGGTTATTTTCTGATGATCTGGCCCTCCCTTCGGGATAAGTGGGCTAAACTCGGCGCATTAGAAACCGCCTTCACAAACGATAACCCTTTGGGCCGTTGGCGAAATATGGTACAGGAGCTATATGAAATAAAGCTTAAACTTTAAGACTAAGCAACACTGGGTTTGACCTTCGCACTCAAAGGGGTTCTCAGTTTCGGCGGACAGGATGGCTATTTGTAACTTTCGCAAGGGCCCACAGTAAAAAGAATGGGCTTCTTGACGGCTTTGAATAGAATGTTACCCTGTCCGTCCGAACTACTAATTATGGCTCCAAGGTGCTCTGATCCTGGAAAATCCCAGAGATCTTGTTATACCAGTTTGCCAAAGTCGGACATTATGGACGGTGTTTTTCACCTGTTATGCCGAAATGTGAATATCTAAAAGTGCAACTGCTAAGCCCGGTATATTCAAATTTTAAAAAACGGCGTTGGTCGTAAGGGGGTAGTTTTACCTAAAAATGGGCAGCTTTTTTACTTGACTTTCTTCTGGTGCTCTATTCCATTGATATTAAGCAGGTGTAATTAATGATAAGGTGCTTCAGACATTTCCGATCTTCCTTACGCCTGTTAAAAATATATAACGGCTTTGCTAAAAGTCGGTCTGCTTAAGCAGCGCTTCATCTGTTTGGGATTAGCGCGCTTTGCATATGAAGTTCTTGACAAAGCCGTCAGAATACTGCCTTCAACGAACCCGGTTTGTAAATCTGGTGCTCATGGGGTATCGTTTTATGAGTCCGCGAAAAAAACAAAAATAAATATTAAGCCATTCTCAATGCACCGGTAAGTTTAAAGACTTCTCCGTTTAAATATATATTTTCGATCAGGTGCAGAACCAAAAATGCATATTCTGAGGGTTTGCCCAGCCTTTTAGGAAAAGGTATTGATTTGGCCAATGCTTCACGCGCTTTTTCCGGCACTCTTGCAAGCATTGGTGTATCGATAGTTCCGGGTGCGATAGTAACAACACGGATTCCGTGACGTCCCAATTCTCTTGCCACAGGAAGCATCAAGCCTTCAACGCCGCCTTTGGAAGCACTATATGCGGCTTGCCCGATCTGTCCCTGGGATGCGGCTACAGATGAGGTATTGATAATAATTCCACGTTCGCCATCTTCACCGGGAGCATTTTCAGCCATTTTTGCAGCCGAGCTTATAAGAACTCTCATGGTGCCGATAAGATTGACCTGAATTCTTGCTTCAAAAAAATCCATAGGCATAGGGCCCTTTTCTTTATCAAGTATCTTGCATGGCCCGCCTATTCCTGCGCAATTAATTGCTACATTTATGCCACCCATCTTTTCAGCAGCCGTATTAATGGCCTGGTTTACACTGTCATTATTCGTAACATCGGTTTTAACAAAAAAGCCTCCCAGCTCTGCGGCAAGACTTGTGCCTTTATCTTCCTGTAAATCAAGGATGGTCACTTTTCCTCCGCCACTTGTAATCTGCCGTGCACACTCTTCCCCTATACCGGAAGCGCCACCACTTATCACCGCTTTGCATTCGCTGATTTTCATAATTTATTCTCCCTTTTTATAGATAATTATTTTCTTACATTAAAAACAGTACTATATTTTTCTCAATATGATAACTTGTCGTTAAGTTGCCTGCTTTGATACATGACAGTGTTTTAAGCCAATCTGGCAAGTATCAAAATGCATAAATGTTAATAAGTTGTCAATAAACAGATGCCTGAATGTAAATTTTGTGAGAATTTCAAAACGTCCAATTTTGCTCGGGTTCAAGGAATGTAAGATTTCAACCGCAGTAAAACATGAAGTATTTTAAGGATTGAAATTTGATCCTGACACAGTCACTGAAATTTATATATAGTGCTGATCGGGCAAAAGAGAGCGTTATACAAGGGCTCCATTGCATTCATGTTGTAACTGCTATCAGCAACGCCAAATTCTGTCAAGACAAAATAAAAGGCTTATTGATGGTTAACCTATAGAAAATATATAATATTCTATTTAACTGTTAAACTCATGGCATTGGGCGCTGAATAATTCTGCCGGATATATTGTTGACAGATATTGCAATATATGGAAAAAATATTGATAATATTTCAGAATATTACAAGATATTAACGCAGCATCCGATTTTATGTCATTTGCTTATGATCAAAACTGATAAGTGAGGTTTGAAAAATGAAAAAATTATCAATTTATATTTATTTCATAATATTATCGGTCGCACTGACTGCAAGCACGGCGAGTGCGCTTAGATGTGGTAATGATCTGATTTCAGAAGGTGACAGTACTTCTAAAGTTAGAATTACTTTAAAAAATAATGGCGGGGAAATCATCGAAAAGACATATTCGGATGCAAGAGGAGGCAAGTCAAGCAATTCAAAAAAAAAGGGCAGATATTCTTCTCATACAGGGGTAATTGAAAAGTGGTTCATCAGAGCGCCAAGCGGATATGGCAGACCTTATTGCTATGAATTAACGTTTGTCGGATCAAAATTAGAAGAAATCGGATCCGGCGTTGATTGTAATTAATTTCCATATCATATTTTACTGAAAACGAAAAAATCCAATTTATCCAAAAGCATGCAGTGGCTTGGGTTAACCTATTCAAGACGGTATAATAATAGGCATGCGAGGAGCGGTCATCTATTTCAAGGACGGTTTAAAAGCTTTTTAATAGAAAATGACACTTATTTGACGCGGCTGTCGTGTTATATAGTGTTTGACCGACAAATGGTAATCGATTGAATTTGAAGATAAATATTGAATAAAAGTAAAACGAAGATTTTTCAGAAAGATGCATTTTATACTTGCATTCCTGACTCATTAATGGTAGTTATTTACTTGAATTAA
>NZ_JBAMMY010000255.1:0-31020 GCF_051233685.1 Desulfobacterium sp. N47 | reverse complement strand
TTTTGGCACACATATGGCATTTCATGTTTCATGCCAACTTTGTTGTTTTGAAAGAGATTTTTTAACATTTATTTCCTCCTTTTGATAAGTTGAAGATATTCAGAATTTACAAATAAATTAGCTCATTATATGAATATTTGCAAGTACTTTTTCTTAATTCAACGGCATTGACCTGAAGGTAGCAAGGAAGTTAGGAATCACTATTAATGAAAAGATTATCAGGAAAGCCAGGATCATTAGCTAAAGGAAATAAAATGGGGCTTAACTTACTGAAAATCTTGAATGAAAATTTCCGCATTAAAATATTTGCTGCAATTATCTTTTTTATATTTCTTATTTCAGCTTCTTTCACTTCCCTCTTTATTCATAACCAGATCAAAACCCTCAAAGATAACCTTATAAAAGAGGGAAAAGTACTTGCCAGTGTTCTTGCTTACAATTCACGGATCGGTGTATTTTCGGAAAATAAAGAGTTGCTCGAAGGTCCTGCTGAGGGGATTTTCCAACAGGGGGATGTCCTGGAAGTTTTGGTGTTTAATCCGGATGGGGTTCTGTTGAAGAGCAAAAAAAGACCCGGAAAAAGAATTTCGGAAAAATCAACTGAGGAAGATGAGCTGGTAAGGCGTAAGATATTTGAAAAATTGAAAAAATCTATCTTACCCTTTTATATTGAGGAGAAGAATCACATAGAATTCTGGACACCCGTAATCTCAAGTTCCGGTCACCTTATGGAAGAATCTATGTTTTTTGTTAAGGATCCGCTTCAGAGAAATGACCGTCTCATTGGATTTGTAAAAATAACAATGGATAAGGAGATTCTGTATAAGCAGTTTAACGATATATTGCATAAGAGCATACTTATGGGGATTATCTTCCTCATGATTGGTTCCGGAGCCACATACATCGTGGTGAAGGGGATAACAAAGCCGCTTAACAGATTAACTGAAAGTGTTAAAATCTTCGGAATGGAAGGGGTGGTAGAGGAGGTACCTGTTGAAACTGAGGATGAAATAGGAGAACTTGCTAAGGCCTTCAACAATATGGCTGATTCGCTAAAAGGAAGGGAAGCGGCTTTGCGCGAAAGCGAGACGCGGTATCGTACACTCTTTGAAAACATGGTGGAGGGATTTGCGTATTGCCGGATTCTTTTCGAGGATGGCCAACCTCAGGATTTTGTCTGCTTAGTCGTCAATGACGCATTCCAAACCCTGACCGGATTCAAGGATGTGGCCGGGAAGAAGGTCTCCGAGGTCATTCCTGGCATCCGTAAAACCGATCCTGAGTTATTCGAGCGGTTTGCTCGCGTAGCATTGACCGGCCTGTCCGAACGTTTCGAGTTCTACATTAACGCCATGGACATGTGGTTTAACCTTTCGGTCTATTCTCCGGAAAAGGAATTTTTTGTCGTAGTGTCCGACGACATAACCGAGCGCAAAAGAACGGAAGAAGAGCTTCTGAAGGCTAAGAAGCTTGAATCACTCGGGATACTTGCCGGAGGCATAGCCCATGATTTTAACAATATATTGACAGCTATTTCAGGAAATATTTCCCTTGCCAAGATGGATGTGGATTCCGACAGTAAGATATTTGATTTTCTAAATGCGGCAGAACTTGCCTCTGTGAGAGCACAGGCACTGACAATGCAGTTACTGACTTTTGCCAAAGGAGGCACGCCTGTAAAGGAAATTTCTTCAATTGCAAGTATTCTAAAAGAATCTTCCCTCTTTGTGCTGACCGGTTCAAAATCCAAATGCGAGTTTTCGATAGCAGAAAACCTCTGGTCTGTAGAGGCCGACCCAGGGCAGATAAGCCGGGTCATAAATAATATTGTTATAAATGCTAACCAGGCTATGCCGGAGGGAGGAGTAATACAGATTCGCGCCTGGAATAAAGAGATAGAGAAGGAGCATGGTCTGCCTGTAAAACCTGGGAGATACATCATGATTACCATCAAAGATCAGGGCGTGGGTATAGCCGAAAATAACCTTTCAAAGATATTCGATCCTTACTTTTCAACAAAGCAGACAGGAAGAGGCCTCGGACTTGCATCAGCCTATTCTATCATCAAAAAACACCACGGTCACATATCGGTAAACTCCAGTCAGGATAAAGGAACCATTTTTACAATCTATCTGCCGGCTTCCGGCAAAGAAATTCCGGTAAAAGAAGAACCTGCCCGGTTAACAGGAGAGGGCAGAATACTTATAATGGACGATGATAAATATTTAACGGAAATGATGGGAGATATGCTGGAGATATTGGGGTATGAAGCAGAGTTCGCAAATGACGGCGCTGAGGCGGTTGCATTGTACAAAAAAGGCATGGAATCGGGAAAACCCTATGATGCCGTCATTCTGGACCTTACAGTTCCAGGAAGTATGGGGGGAAAGGATGTCATAAAGATATTGCATGAGATAGATCCTAAAGTAAAGGCTGTTGTTTCAAGCGGTTACTCTGATGATCCGGTCATGTCAGATTTCGGTGAATTTGGTTTCAAAGGCATGATGCCCAAACCGTTTGATGCCAATGTATTGGGTAAAGTGCTAAATGATGTTATAAAAACAACAAATTAGTGAAAGAGACCTTATTAACACAGTAAATTACTTCTCCTTTGCCATCATATTCTGAAAAACAGTAATTTCTCCTGACTACTATTCTTATTCCAAGACCGCCTTTTCTTCCTGCCGCCGTGACAAGACTTTTTATCCGGGTCTAAATAAGCGTGGAAAAACATCTTCTATTTTTCTATTCCAACTCTGGCCTGAACCCCTTTTTGATAGTAATGTTTAATCTCTTTCATTTCCGTGACAAGGCCGGCTTTTTCAATTACTCTTGGATCAGCCCCCCGGCCTGTAATTACAAGTTCAACATTATCAGGTTTTAAGGAAATCAGTTCAAGTATGTCTTCAACAGATATAACACCGCATGCTGCTGCTACATTTGCCTCTTCAAGAACTATTATATCATATTTACCAATTAAGGACTTTACCTTAGCTATTCCATTATGGGCTGCTTCGATATCTTCTTGTGAAGGTTTACCTTTAATAAAGCGGCCGAGTCCGAATTGTTCTACTGTTATCAGATCAGAAAATTTTGCAAGCGCTTTTATTTCACTGTAATCACCCATCTTAATAAACTGAGCTATATAAACCTTCAGACCGGATCCTGCCGCTCTTAATGACAGGCCTAAAGCTGCTGTTGTCTTCCCTTTTCCGTCTCCGGTATAAACCTGAACATAACCTTTCATATCTTCCTCCGCAATTGTAATTATAATCCGATCTTTCTTATAAGATCATTTTTTTCGTATTTATTGTCAAACAGTATATTAACAATACTACCGGGTTGGGCAAAATCAACCTGCTGCCCTTGTGCATCAGTTATTTTTCGGATAGCATCACGCTTTGCCGGTCCTTTGACACCCAGTATATCAACCTTGTCATTTATAAATAATTTGTTTCGCACTTGTGTGATTGCAATGTTTTCTTTTTCCGAACCAATGACTTTACCTATAAATGTGCGCTGGGTCGCAGGTTTTATGTCAAAATAATTCGGTATGGTTTCATTCATTCTGCCAAAGTAGAACCCGGTACAGTATCCCCTGTTGCTGATTCTGCCAAGCTCATCAATCCATTCTTCTTTTACACTATATTCTGATGGAGATTCATACCATGAGTCGATTGCTTCCCTGTAAACCTTAACCGTTGAAGCAAGATAGTTTATTCCTTTCATACGACCTTCAATTTTTAATGAAGATATACCGGCATCTATCAATTCAGGAATATGTTCTATCATACATAAATCTTTTGAGTTGAAGATATATGTTCCACGGCTGTCTTCTTCTATAGGCATATATTCACCGGGTCTGGTCTGTTCCACCACCGCATAACCGAACCTGCATGGATGGCAGCACATACCGTGATTGCTGTCGCGGTTTTCCATAAAATTGCTGAGCAAACAGCGCCCGGAATATGAAATACACATTGCGCCATGGACAAATGATTCCACATCAACTTCGCCTAAGGAGACTATCTCTTTAATCTCTTTTAAGGAAAGCTCGCGGGCCGTATTTATTCTTTTAACCCCCATATTTTTCCAGAAAAGAGCCGCCTTGTAACTGGTTGTGTTAGCCTGTGTACTCAGGTGTACAGGCATATCCGGCATTATATTTTTTGTCTCAAGCAATATTGCCGGATCTGCAATAATTACTGCATCCGGTCCGATTTCGGAAAGACTCATTAAATAATCTTTAATGGCCTCCTGCTCATGGTTTCTTGAAAATATATTGCATGCAACATATACTTTTACTCCCGCTTTTCCGGCAAAACGTACCGCATTGTTTAGCTCTTCTATGGTAAAGTTTCCTGAAAAATTTCTTAAAGAAAAGTCTTTCCCCGCCAGATAAATTGCATCAGCACCGTAATGGATTGCAATTTCAAGCTTTTCATAATTTCCGGCCGGGGCAAGAAGCTCAATTTTTCGGTTTTTATTTATCTTATCAGACATAGCACTGAGTTGTGGCAGAAAGCTTTTTCATGCGTTACTGCAAATTAATTTTATAGCCATTTTCAGGCTTTCCTGCCATGGTTTTGAAACTATTCCGAATTGCCTGTTTATCAGGCTGCAATCAAGAGCGGAATAAGAAGGTCTTCCTGCTTTTGCGGGGTATTCTTTTGATGTAATCGGTTTAACCAGAATTGTTTTTATATCCAAATATTTTCCAGCTTCTTCTATTATCTTCTCGGCAAATCCATGCCAGGTAGTCACTCCTGCACCACAATAATTATATATTCCCCAGATATCACCGGAATTGTTTTTTATATGAGATGAAATTGTCAATACTGCATCGGCCAGATCAGTTACAAAAGTCGGAGAGCCGTACTGATCGGATACGACCTCAAGCACTTCTTTTTCTTTTCCAAGTCTTAAAATGGTCTTAACAAAATTATTGCAGTGTATTCCGTAAAGCCATGATGTTCTGATTATTATATGCTTTTGCAGAACATCACTTACTGCATTATCACCTTCAGCCTTGCATTTACCATAAGCATTTATCGGCGATATAATATCTTTTTCAGTATAAGGAGTATTCTTTCTTCCATCAAAAACATAATCGGTTGAAATATGAATCATCGGAATATCAAGATTGTTGCAAACGGCAGCAATATTTCCCGGGCCAGTGCAGTTTGCAGCAAAGCAGACTTCCCTTTCATCTTCAGCCCTGTCAACATTTGTATAACCAGCAGCATTTATAACAATATCCGGCCTGATATTGTTTATAACTTTTTCAACATCCGGTTTAATGGTTATATCAATTTGCGGAAGATCAAAACCTATGGTTTCAAATCCGTAAGATTTAGCTTCTCTTAACAGCTCCCAGCCTAATTGTCCTTGTGATCCTGTTATAAGTATTTTCATTTTATATCCCCGAAAACTTCCGAAAAAGCCGGAAGCTTTCTATCTTTTTCAGATACTATCGGATTTTTTACCGGCCAATTAATATTTAATGTACCGTCGCACCAGATGATTCCTCCTTCATCCCCGGGAGCATAGTGCTCAGAGCACTTGTATAAAAGATAAGCTGTATCGCTTAGCACACAGAAGCCGTGGGCAAAGTCTTCAGGAATAAATACCCGCCTGTTGTTTTTATCCGACAGTATAAAACTCTCCCATTTGCCGAAGGTTTTTGAATATGGCCGCAGATCAACAGCCACATCAAATATTTCCCCTTTAATAACCTGAACCAGTTTTGCCTGTTTTTGCTTTACCTGATAGTGCAAACCTCTTAAAACATCTTTTGAAGAACAGGAAAGGTTATCCTGTACAAAATTTCTTTCTATACCTATGCTATCATATACGCTTTTCTTGTATACTTCTGTAAAATATCCTCTGTTGTCAGAAAAAACAGGAGGTTCAATTAAAATAACACCTTTAAGATAGGTTGGGATTATATTCATAATTATTTCCGGAATTTTTGTATTGCATTAATATCAACTCGAATCTTTTACTATCGCTGAAGCAGGAACAATATTCATCTTTTTCTTCATATAAGGCAGCATCTCTGAAACAACCTGATATGTTAAAGGATATGGATGCATTATTGCAATGGCTTTGCCATGCCGGTTGGCAATTTTAATCAATTCATAAATCTGGTTTTTTATAAATTCACGATCCTGTTTATGATCTATAAAAACATCTCTTTCGGCAAAAGTTAGTTTAAACAGCCTTGCCGATTCTCTGCCATAAGTTTTCGGCCCTGTTTTGCTGTCAATAAAATAAAGCCCTCTTGCTTTAAGAACCGAAAATATCTGATTCATCTGAACATCTGAGGCAGACATTTTTGAACCCATATGATTATTTACGCCTTTGATGAAAGGAACATCATCAATATCCTCATTGATCTGGCTTATAAGCTGATCAGGACTCATGGATGTAAGCAGAGCTCCCGGACCGGGAGAAATCTCCGGGTATTCATTGGGTTCCATCGGAAGGTGGAGCATTATTTCTCTTCCCTTTTTACGTGCTGCTTCAATGGTAATGTTTTTATACGGACTGAAAGGAAGTACCGAAAACGTAAAGGCAGCATCAAGTTCCAGATATTTTTTTTCAAGATCAGGGTGATATCCGATATCATCTATAATTATAGCCACATCAGGCAAATTGTGTTTAAGACTTTTTATTTTTATTGGTTGAATTTTCACATAATGCTTTTCTTCTTTTGGGTATACTTCAAAAACCGGCGGTTTTAATGTAACTTTTTTCTTTTGCTCCTTTATTTTCAAGGGAACCTGTATTTTAACAGGAAGCGGTTTTTTTTCCGGAATAAAATATTTTGCTAAAAAACCGGCCCCAATAACTAAAACCAGCAGAATAAAAAAACCTGCAACGGATTTTATAATATTAGGTTTTAAATTTCCTGCCTTTTTTGACCCCGCTTTTTTCTTTTTTGATTTTTTTTTACTTTTAACCATAAGTCACAGGTAATGCGCAGCCTTGTATAAATAGTAGCATTCTTATCTTGCCGGATATTTACAGCTATAAGAAACCCGGATTAATTTTTCAGTTTATCCTTGAATATTTCATAGCTTAATAAAATTTCAAGCGCATGCATCACCTGGTTATCGGACTGAAGGCCTTCTATAGTCAATGGGCCAAGCCTGTAGTCAAATTCACGCATTTTTGTTTTCTTTCCCAACTCTTTTTTATCTTTATTAGTTGCAGGATCTTTTTCTTTTTTAATATCCGGAGCGGTTTCCTTCTTGTCTTTCTTTTCATCAGGATTTGCATCAATATGGTTTTTCAAATCTTTTTCTTTGAGCATACCTCCATCATCATAATTGGTTTCATCACCGATCATTTTATGCCGAAGTACAATGTCGGGCTCGATTCCCTTAGCTTGAATGGATCGGCCACTTGGAGTGTAATATCGGGCTATCGTCAGCTTGAGTGCATAACCGTCTCTTAAAGGTTCAACACTCTGTACCGATCCTTTACCAAATGAAGTTGTCCCGATAAGCAGAGCCCTTTTTTGATCCTGTAACGCTCCGGCAACTATTTCTGAAGCGCTTGCAGTTCCGCCATTAATAAGAACGATTATAGGGTATGTACGCTTTACCTTATCAGGATGTGCTTTGAATACTCTCGAATTCTTTTTATGCCTTCCTTCTATTGATAAAATTTTTCCTTCTTCAAGGAAAATATCGGAAATTTTTATAGCCTGGTTCAAAAGCCCCCCTCCATTGTCACGAAGATCAAGTATGAGGCCTTTTAAAGGAACGGTAGATGACTCAAGTTTTTCAAGAGCTTTTAAAAAATCTTCGGTAGTATTTCCTGTGAAGTTGGTTATCCATATATAACCATATCCGGGTCTGATTGACATGGATTTTATGCTTTCTACCGGAATAATATCGCGTACAAGCGTAAAATCAATCGGATCCGGAACTCCTTCACGCAATATGGTTACAACAACGCTTGTGCCTTTCGGGCCTCTCATTTTGCTTACCGCATCCCTTAAATCTTTGGGAGTAACCCCGCCAATTTTAATTATTTTATCCTTTGCTTTTATCCCCGCTTTAAAAGCCGGTGTTCCTTCGATGGGGGAAATAACAGTAACAAGATCATTTTGCAGTGTTATGTGTATACCTATGCCCGGAAATTCGCCTTCGGAATCAATCTCAAGATCTTCAAGCGCTTCCGGAGGCAAAAGAGCGGAATGCGGATCAAGGCCTCTTATCATACCCTGAATTGCCTTTTGTACCAGTTCTTTTGTATCAACAGGATCAACATAATCATTTTCAATTATCTGAAGAACATCGCTGAATATTTTTAAACCCCTGTATGTCTCTTCATTGCTTGCCGAAAGATCACGTGAGAAACCTGTGCCAATGGTTAAAAAACCGGCAGCAATGATAACGGTAATCCAAAGCCTAATATGGCAGTATTTTTTCCGGTCCATTTTTTCTCCTTATATTACTTCTTAAACCATTCCATAGGATCAAGGGGTTTTCCATGATGTCTGATTTCAAAATAAAGTCCGGTACCGGAAAAGGAACCGGCTTCACCCGCAGACGCAATTACTTCATCAGCTTCAACTGCATCACCTTTTGATTTAAAACTTTCTTCAAGGTGTGCATATATAGTGTAATAACTTTTACCGTGATCGATTATAATCATGTTGCCATAACCTTTAAACCAACCTGAATATATAATTTTTCCCGGTATAACCGATCTTATCGGCTCGCCTAAATCAGCCTCAATATCAATCCCGCTCCTGAAATTGACAATACAATATTTCGGATCACGATAAGCGCCGAAATATGACACGATCTTACCCTTGACAGGCAAGTTAATCAACCCTTTAAATGATTCCGGGCTTTTGAACAAATCTTTTTGCAATAAATTTACCCCGCCCTTTTCAACTGTCAGGGATTTGATTGCATTATCAAGCTGTTTTGCAGCTTCCTCGAGAGATTTTACTGCAGCTATTTCAAGAGATTTTTTACTGCGTATCTCATGAAGAAGTTTCGCCCGTTTTTGTCTTTCAAAAGAGATTTTTTCTACCTGATCTTCAAGAGATTTCTCTCCCAGTTTCTGTTTTGACTTTTTTTCATTCAAAGCGATCTGCAGTTGATTGAGCCGATTACTGTTTTCAGATAATTTGTCTATCTCTTTTTTATCACTGGCCAGGATTCGATCAAAATACATTTTACGCTGTACGATTTCATACACAGAATCGGCAGAGGCAAGAACCTGCATCCTGCCCAGGCGGTTCAGTTTATAAAGAGCGACAAGGCGCTTTGAAATATAGAGTTCCGACTCTTTTATTTCATTATCGCATGATTGTATATCTTCATGTATTTTTACAATTTGATTATTTACAGTTTTGAGTTCATCTCTTAAAGAAGATATATTTTTCCTTATATTATCAATTGCAATATCCTGTTCATTAAGGCTGTTTAAAACCAGCGATTCATTCTTTTTGATGCTTTCTATTTCAGCTTTGCTTTGCCCGATTTGCTTATCAATAAGTTTTGCACGTTGCTGCAGTTTTCCTATACCGGAACATGCTTTGGTTTTTGTATTTTTTAAAGACGTTTTACCTAAAGACAGCTCTCCTGTCTTTCCGGAACCGCAATTTGCTCCTGCAACAAAAACAAGAACAAGAAATATTATACAGAAAACAGAAATTTTATAAAAAGATACTTTAGCAAAAAACATACCGTAATCCAGACGCATTATAGGAACAGGAAACCTTCACTCGGGGAAAAAGCCGGTAAGATCTTAAGCCGATTCCTGCCTCCCGGCCCGTGACCCCTGTTTTTTCTATGTTTTAAAATAGTTCTTTAAAGATATATAGCAACCAAGCCACCCTATAAACATACTGCAGACTAAAATTACAGATAAGGCAGTTAAAGAAAAAAATTTAATATTTATAAGATCTGCTGTTATATTCCGGTCAATATTTAAAATAAAAGATTTGAAAATAACAAAAAGCAGAATCAGACCGATAATTCCCCCCATAGCACCCTGCATAATGCATTCGATATATAACGGAGTTTTAATAAAACCATCGGAAGCTCCGACAAGGCGCATTATTTCTATCTCATCGCGTCTTGCATAAAGAACGAGACGTACCATATTTGCAACTATAAATACCGAAGCAATAAAAAAAAGCCCCCCCAGAGCATATCCTGACAATTTGAATATATTTATAATTCCGGAAAACCGGGCAAGCCACTTTTGCCCGTATTCAACTTCTTCAACCTTTGGTATCGACTCAATCTGAGATACTATGCTTTCCGTTTTTTCCAATCCCTGCGAAGATTCAATCAAATGTATTTCGAAGGCATCGGGAAGCGGATTCTCCTTGAGATTTTCAAGTAGTGATGATTGTCTTTTCATCTGCTGCCTAAGTATTTTATAGGCCTCTTCTTTTGGTATGAATACAATATTTTCAACGCCATGCATCCCCAAAATTTTCTTCTGTATTTCAGGTATTTCTTCATCTGAAACTTCAGAAGAAAGATAAACAACTATCTTTACACCTTTTTTCCATATATTTAATATGTTGGTAGTGTTTTTAAAAAAAAGGACAATAGAACTTGTGATAATTACCGAAAAAACAATTGTAATAATCGACACAATGTTTAAGAGCCTGTTATTCAAAATATCTCTGAATGCATGCCTAAAATAAAGAAATTTCATTTCAGCCCTGATTTGATGGAAACCATAAACGTCCTTGTTTTAAATGTATCATCCTGCCGCCTGTTTTCCGGATTAGTTTGGTATCGTGAGTAGTAATAATTATAGTAGATCCCCGTGAATGGAATCCTTTTATAAGTTCTATTACCTGTTCAGCAGATTCCTCATCAAGGCTTCCTGTTGGCTCATCTGCAAGAATTATCTTTGGATCACCCGCCACTGCCCTGGCTATTGCAACACGCTGCTGCTCACCTCCCGAAAGGCTTAAGGGAAAAGAATTCTGCCGGTCTTCCATGCCAACAGCTCTCAGCATACTGCTCACTTTTTTTTGTATAAATCGCTTTGGTCTGTCGGAAGCCTCAAGAACAAGAGCAACGTTTTCAAATACAGTTTTTGTTGGTATTAATTTGAACTCCTGAAATATTATTCCGAATTTTCTTCTAAGCAGCGGTATTTTATTTTTTGATATTCTGGTCAGATTAACTCCATCTACAATAATCTGGCCTTCGGAAATTGGCTCTCCTATATATAACAGCTTCAGAAGAGTGGATTTTCCGGCGCCACTGGGACCGGTTACATAGATAAATTCATTTTTTTTAACATCAATGTTAATATCAAACAGAGCGGTCTTGTTTCCGTATCGCCTGTAAACATGAAACATTCTTATCAAATAATTTACATTGTTTTCATCGCTCATTCAACAGGTTCCGCACTCATAGCCCTGTAAGGGGCAGCTATTATAACAACATTGAGCCTGATTTTATAATGTATAACTGCAATCCGCTCTTTTTAGAGTTTTAATTGACCTGGCATAAATAAATTGCTATACAAAAATCGAGTCCGAAGGAATGCTTTCAAAGAGTTTTCCTTGCTCAAAGCCTCTGCCGATTCCCCATAAAATGCTTCTTCCATTTCGGTGGGGGCTTTTTTATACCCTAAAGTACAGATAAAAATCAAGATTATATTAATTTTTGAAGGTAATCTGCCCAAAGCTTCATACCGTATGTTATGCAAAGGGCCCTTGCTTTGAAACATTTTAGAGGATTTTATACTTATTATGAAACAGGAACTTATTGATCTTTTGTGCCGCAAATCTTTTCAATACAGCAAAGAACCTGTATTCAAACTTGCTTCAGGCAGGATGAGCAATTTTTATATCAACTGCAAGCCTGTGACACTTAACCCGCGGGGCATGTTTATTATTGGCCATCTGATATTTGACGCAATGAAAGATTCAAAATCAGCCGGAGTGGGAGGACTTACTTTTGGAGCAGATCCCATAGCTGTTGCAACAGCTTTTGTTTCAGGATTAAAAGAAACGCCGGTCAATGCCTTTTCAATCAGAAAAACCATAAAAGACCATGGTATTATCCGATGCATAGAAGGCGATCTGAAAAAAGGCAGCAGAGTTACCATAATAGACGATGTCGCCACCACGGGAGCTTCCACAATCACAGCCATAGAACGGGCGCGTGCAGAAGGCATGGAAGTCGTTAAAGCGGTAATTCTTGTCGATCGGCAGGAAGGCGGCTTAGAGAACATAAGAAAACATATCGGCGATGTAACAGCGATAGTATCAAGAGACGAACTTTTAGCCTGCTGGAACGTTTTAAATAAAGATATACAATAAGTCCTTATCAAAACAGCAAACCTTCTCACCAGTCAATCACCGATGCTCTCTGGTTGATGAACGCTTCGGCTTTCAAACCGCTCTGTTTCGTCAGGCCATTATGATCAACAAAAAGTTCTGATAAATGTTCATCATACTGATTTATATAGCATTTGTCATAAATCTGTTCCGTTTGGGAATGCATACGTATTCATGCCCAATTACAACAAAGCAATAGGAAATCATTATGACAATCGCTATATGCCTAATAATATTTCCGGAATCTTTTGACGGGAAAAATCAAGTCAGGGAAACATGCCGATATACTAAGAAAAAATTTTATTGATGCTTGAAAAGCAAGTTGTGATGTGTTAAAGATATCTAAAGTGTAATAATAATGCTTGTAATTTTTGTTCGGCAAAAAACCTGTATCCTTTATAATAATCCATATCATGGGAGAAACTTATTATGGAAAATTCAGGATCTGACGGATTTGAACGCGCTATTATTGACCGGAGAAGAACTCTTGACCGCAGAGAGTCTTACAACGTTATTCCCATAGCTATATTAGCCCAGGAACATAGAAAACCAGGCTTTGAGAGAAGGAAAAATAAAGAGCAGCGAAAAGACTGGACGAGAATTAATAAATGGATCAGCGTTCCTGTTCCCACTCATTCCGCATAAATTCGGTTTTTGAAAATATAGCGTAAGATTTACGATTCTTCTCATACTACCGGTAAAATTAAACCAACTGAACTGCTGCCAGCAAATTTGTTGGGAGAATTTGAAAAGGTAAGAAGAATCCATGCCACGGTGTAGTTAAGTTTGCCGTTACGGTACTTAATATCTGCCTCACGATCCATAGACGGGATAAGAAACAGATCAATAATCCAGCCGATAAAGCAAAGCCCTAAAGTAAAGAACCATATGGTTCCGGTGACCGGCTTGCCATAGTAAAAGCGGTGAGCGCCCATGAACCCAAAGATCCAGAGGATGTAGCCGATAGATTTGAGATGTGTGTCGTTTGAATTTCCCATAATACTTTCTCCTCTCAATTATTGTTGTATATTAAAAGGCTATCTTTCTATTTGCAATGATAATATTCACATGGTAACCGCATTGGGAAATATAATGGTTTGGTTTTTGATAAATGATGCGCCTTTTATGGCAGGCTGTGTTATCATATTAGACGGCGGTTATGTCCTTGGCGGGGATAAAGTAACTCCAATGTCAAAAGGGGCTCAATATTATTTATTACAAATATCGGATGGTTTAATCCTGGTAGTATTTTATTATACTTCCGTTGTTCACTATCCAAGATATGATATGCATTTTCTATACAAACCGGAATGCTAAATTCTGAGAACTATATGTGATAATATACTTGCAGGTGGCGTGTTTGTTAATGACAAGCTGCCTTCCTTGTTTATTCCAATCAAGAAATATTTTTTATTGCGTATTCAATAAAAGGTTTTTCCACAGGCGGTTTTCCCCTATCATTATGAGTACATTCTGATGGCTTGGATGCGCTGCAATAATGTCGGATGTGAGCAGTGGAAAAAAACATATGCCGGATGTGGTGTAAGGTTAGACAGGTTATTACGGCTCAGCTTTTTCAGCGAAGATATGAGCTGCTCACCCAGATTAAAACTTTTTGTATAACTATCAGCCTCATATTCATTTTTTCTTGAAACTGCATTCATGAGCAATCCTATGATGGCTGAAATTGGACTGTACAACAAACCGAATGCAATAAGCCCCATGTGAAAACTCGTGCTTTTGGCGCCTAATGCCTGTGACAATGCCGGACTGCCTATGAAAAGCGATAGAAGATAAAGCGTGATTCCAGTTTGTATGATAGAAATAATCATGGCAGTCAATGTATGTTTCTTTTTGTAATGGCCGATTTCATGGGCAAGAACAGCCACTATTTCTTCGGTAGTCAAATCATTAATCAGGGTATCAAACAATACAATTCTTTTTTTTGAGCCAAGACCGCTGAAATATGCATTTGCTTTGGATGATCGCTTGGAGCCGTCGATAACAAAAACATTATCAAGCTTGAAACCTGCTTTTTGCGCAAATTCCTTTATCGCATCTTTTAATTCGCCTTCTTCAAGAGGCATTTGTTTATTAAATATGGGCACTATAAGAGTTGAATAAAACATGACCATAAAAACCATAAACGCGCTTGATACTATCCACGCGTAAATCCAGAAAAGTTTTCCGGTTGCCTGATAAAACAATACAAACAGCGTCAGAAGTCCTCCTCCTATGATTGCTGAAAGTACCCAGCCTTTAAGCTTATCCATAATAAAGATTTTGGGAGTGGTTTTATTAAATCCGAATTTTTCTTCGATAACAAAAGTATCATAGACTGCAAAGGGTGTATTAATAACATCCGAACAAAACATAAGTATTGCAAAAAACACCAATGTTATTGCGATGGAATTTTGGACAAGGTTTTTCGATATTGAATCAACAAAAGCAAAGCCGCCTGAAAACAGCATCAGTAATATTAAAACCAGATTGAAACTGCTTGTCAATATTGAAAATTTATCGTTTATCTTTTTGTATTCCTGAGATTTGCGGTATTTTTCGGAATCATAAACATCCCGGACTTCTTCGGGCAATTCATCAGACCAAAGACGTGAATTTAAATAATCTATTGTTCTTTCCAGAACAAAATCAAACAGGATAATTCCGATAAAAATATAAAAAACAGTATTGTACATTTTTTTTTGATAAAATTTATTTAATGGTGAAAGAGAATTAAAATATTTAAAGGCATTATAAACAATAAAACAAAATTTGCAATTATATTGGATAAAAACCCTTCACCGGTTTTATACCAATAAAGGCTCAATTATCGGATTCTACCTGTATTTTTTTTAAAAATGCTTAATATCCTATAAGATAATTGCAAAACATTTTGTAATGCCCGAAAACTCTTACCGGGCAACCATGTTATCAATCATTTGCAATCCGGATTCCCGCCCGGAAACGCCGGGGGAATGACAGACCCGGAAGTTTTGTTATTGGCTCCTATGACATAAAAATAATCAGGATTAGTTTAAGCACCATAAAAAATCGGAAAAGCTATTAAGCGCGTGGGTGAACCTTATTAAAAGAAAATAAATAATGGAGACATCCGATGAGATACTCAAATTTATTCCAAAAACTGTTGTTAACAGGCCTTATCCTTTGCACTCTGTTCCTTTCATGCGGTTCTGAAAGGAAGGCCGAAGACTCCCAAAAAACAGAAGCGACGCCGATCAAGGTTTATTCAGCTCAAAAAGGAGACTATATCATGAGCGAAACAGTTGTTAAAACTGATCAGGAATGGAAAAAACTGCTGACACCTGAGCAGTATGATATTATGAGAGAAAAGGGAACTGAACCGGCTTTTACCGGAAAATACGATCATTTTTACGAAAACGGCATTTACAGTTGTGCGGCCTGCGGTCTTGATCTGTATAAATCGGAGGATAAGTTCGATTCCAAAACGGGTTGGCCGAGCTTTACAGCTCCCATTGCTCCGGAAAACATCATCAAAAGACCTGACAAAAGCCTGTTTACTACATGTACTGAGGTGCTTTGCCGCTGGTGCGGCAGCCATCTTGGCCATGTTTTCAACGATGGCCCCAAACCAACAGGACTTCGCTATTGCATGAATTCGGCTGCCCTGAAATTTGTGGCAACCGGAAAATAATCTTATTATCAGGGAGGATGCGCAATGAAAACAGTCATTATAGCTATGATGGTACTTCCGTTTATATTTTTAGCAGCCGCTATGGGTATGGCTGCTGATAATCTTGAAAAAGCAACTTTTGCAGGCGGGTGCTTCTGGTGCATGGAGCATCCTTTTGACCGGCTTCCCGGCGTGGTTTCGGTAACATCGGGTTACACAGGCGGACATAAGAAAAACCCTGCTTATATCGAAGCACCATCTTTTACCATAATGAAGAGCAGCACAGGCTGGCACTGAAATCAAAGGAAATGCTTGAAAAGAACAAACCTTTCAAAGGACCGATAGAAACGGAAATTGTACAGGCCGGCGAATTTTACCCTGCCGAAGATTATCATCAGCACTATTACAAAAATAATCCGATCCGGTACAAATTTTACCGTTACAGGTGCGGCCGCTATCAGCGTCTCAAGGAGCTGTGGGGTTCAGAATCACCTTAACGATTTCCGGTTTTGAAAACAATCGCATTGGAGGTCCCCAGAAAGCCGAGCCGCAGGTGGTATAAAGATACGAGGCGCCCTTTTTATAAAGGCCAAACGGGTACTTATACAGAATTTGAACCAGTAAGTCCATGGGCGGCAACTGCCCTGCGTGCGTATGTCCGGAAAGCTGTAAATCCGCACCCATATCACTTGAAAGGTCGAAAACATCCGGCTGATGCGAAAGAAGAATTACAGTATTTCTGAAATCGATTTTTTTGAAAGCGCTTGATAGACTTTCCTGTAATGAAATATTTTCAAATCTCTTAGCTGTCTGGGCATCATCTATACCGGCAAGTTCGATAGCTCCTGCAATTAAAACATTTGTGTTCCTTAAAACCTTGATATCCGAATTTGCCGCTATTTTCATAAACAAGGGGATTCCGGTATAAAATTCATGATTTCCGGTAACC
Organism: Desulfobacterium sp. N47; assembly: GCF_051233685.1. Taxonomy (NCBI): domain Bacteria; kingdom Pseudomonadati; phylum Thermodesulfobacteriota; class Desulfobacteria; order Desulfobacterales; family Desulfobacteriaceae; genus Desulfobacterium; species Desulfobacterium sp. N47. The sequence continues at coordinate 14,073 of NZ_JBAMMY010000255.1, read as the reverse complement.
GCATAAACGCCGTACTTCGCTTTTAAACCTCTCAGGATTTTGCAGAAATCATCCAGTCTGCAAATATCGGTGTCGATCAGATCACCGGTAATTACAATAAGATCCGGTTTCAAAGCAAGTGTCTGAGCAACTATATTCTCAAACTGCCGTTTTGATTTAGAGAGATCTGCATGAAGATCCGACAGCTGCACTATCGTAAAGCCGCTCAACTCCGGCGGCAGTTTCGGGGCAGATATTCCGATCTCTTTTATAACCGGTCCTTCTGCCTGTTTGTACAGACAATACCCGGAAGTCAATCCTGTCAGCACAAGAGCGCTGATGGTTGCATAGTATCTGAATCTTTTTGCCCTTATAAATATCCGTAAAACATCTGCGATTACAAATGCGGTAATCGCGATTGAGGTTACACCAAGCCAGACTGAGCTTAAATATAAAGCCGGAATTATCCACCCTGTATCGTAATGCCGACTCAGTATTTCAGCCGGAATAAAAGAGAGGGCTGCCAAGGCAAAGATCAACAGAAGTACTTTTGATGCGCCGGCGGAAAGATTCAGGCCGCCGGCGATACGGTTGTAGATATAATAGTTTAACGCAAGATATAAAATGGAAAAAACCAGTATGAAAATCATCAAATATCAGTCTCCTGAAATCTGTAACATATACCCGATATACCTGCATCTCCTATTTTTTCACCATGGCTTCAGCCGCAAGAGCCGCAACGGTATCAATCTTCACACCCAATTCATAATATTTTATTATTTCCGTCAATTGTCTATGACAGGATAAACAGGCAGTTGACAAATGCTTTACACCGGCTGCTTTGATCTGGTCCGCCTTGGCTTTGCCTGAAATCATCCGCCGTTTGGTGCTGCTGCTGTCCTGAAGCAATGCGCCGCCGCCCCCGCAACAAACACCATCCATACGGTTAGGTGTCAGCTCCACCACTTCTTTGCACATGTAAGACAGCAATTTCCGGGGGGCTTCAAAAACACCTGATTTTCGTCCCAGATTACATGGGTCATGATAGGCAATGGAATAAGGATAAGCATCCGGGTTAAGGCTGATGACACCTTTTTCCACCATATCGAGTGTAACTTCCACAATGCTTAAAATATTAAATTTCGGCTTTCTGCCGATCAGCTTTTCCGCACGTTTCCGCAAAGCAAAAAATCCGTGTCCACATTCGGAAAGAACCAGATTCTCTACTTCGAGATCCTCTGTCGCTTCTATTATCCGGAGGGCCATCTTTTTTTCAATATCGTCATCGCCTGAAAAATATCCCCAGTTGGTAACATCGGTATGCCGGCTTGACATTGTCCATGATTCGCCGAAAGCATTAAAAAGCCGCGCCATCGCCTGAAGATGCAGGATATTGGTTCCAAGTTCACGTGGATTGGGCAGATAAAGATATTTTGCGCCTTTCTGTTCTGTGGGAATGGCTGCTTTGCTGCCTTCCGTTTCATCGGCAAGTTCTTCATTAACCCATTCAATGGTTTCGATAAAGTCTTCTTCGGTGAATCCGTTCACATCTCCGGTTTCCAGACGTAACTGAATTCCATGTTTAATGTCAACAGGCATTCGCTCTATCGCATCAGGCAAAGATCTTGCTTTGCGAACCACATCTTCCATTACAATTCCTACCGGACACTCAACTGTACAGTGATTGCAAAGCATGCAATCCCATATCATATGGCTTTGTCCCAGCAGGTTATCAAGGCCCAGCTGAGCCATGCGCACCATTTGCCGCGGAACCGGCCCGCCTTCTCCATCGTACCAGCTGCAGCGGGAAAGACAGATCCCGCAAGTCATACAATCAATAATATTATCGCCTTTATCTTTTTTGTTCAGCATACTCAAAAACGGTGAGTCAATGCATATCGTTGGATTGTTCATGATACCTCCTTTCCGGAACCTGCCGCTGAAACAATCCCGGCAATCCTTACCGGTTCATTGGCTGCCACACTTAAGTGGCGAATCGCTGTGTCATTCAAACCTGTATGTTCAACTATAAGCCTGGATCTAACAGCAGCAAAACTGCTGCCGCTCACAGAACGGCAGTTTCCTTCATGGCAGGCAGCAACAATAACCCTTTTGGCGCCGTTTAGTAATGGTTCAATCAGCATCGGCTCATCAATCCGGCCTGCACAGGAAACCCGGATTACCTGGGCGTTTTTTTCGGAAAATATTCCCAAATCCTGAGCAGAGCCAAGCGCCAGCGCTCCTGAACGGTCACAGGCAAATATCACGGTTTCGGAAGCGATTTTTCCGGACGAAACCGAACCGGATTCCGAAATTACAGAAATTGCATTTGCCGGACAATGCGATACACATATTCCACAGCCAAAGCAGGCATCTGTGCTGATTACCGGCTGATAATTATCACGAATCGTAACTGCGTTATGCGGACATATCCGATAGCAGGTCAGACATCTGGCGCATTTGTTTTTATCAATTGCAGGCAGCAGTTCCGTTTTTATGTCACGGTTTGTCAGTACAACAAGTGCTGCTTTTACAGCATTGATCTCACGTTTTAAATCGGATTCATCGGTTTCATCATGGCATGAACCAACAAAAAATATGCCGCGTCTCGGACTTCCCACGCCACGATGCCGCACATTGGCGGACTGAAGAAATCCTTCCGAATCACATTGCTGCCGTAAAAGACGCGCAGTTTCCGACGCATTGACCGGAGGGCCGACGTTTTCCGGTATTACCAGCAGATCACATTCTAAAGTCAGCCGGATACCCGGAAGAGTTGCTTCGTTCATTTCAAGCAGCACATTGCTGTTATCCGGTGTAACGGTAATCTGCGCTGAATTTTCCGTTCTTAAAAACCGGACACCTTTATGCCGGGCAGCATCATAAAGCTCTTGGCCTTCTATTCCGTGAACCAGCATTTTTTCCATGACAATAATTGCCGTTTTCCCTTTTTCCGCAAGAGCCGCCGCCAAAGACAGACAGGTACGGGCGCTAACTTTCCATTCCTGCCCATGCCTGTCCAGCCAGAATGCAACGGTTTTGGGCACTTTGTCAGGCGTTTTTTCAAAAATATCTATAAACTGATTCAATGATTTGATTTTATCGGAATCACTAAAACCGGTATCCGAAACCATGTGCGCATCACTTGCAAGCACAATGGCTGCTGCTTTAACACTATGGTTTTGTTCTCCGGCAGTAAAAGATAAGTTGTATTGTCCCACGGTTCCTGACACAGAATGCAAACTCGTGGAAGAAAAGCGGGTAACACCGGGTATCTCAGCTGCCTGCTGATGGCCTGTATCCAGTTGTAAAACCTGCCAGCCATCCTGTGCAAGCGACTGACAAATCCTGCCGGAATCTTTTGACTCGCCAAGCACCACAATATTAGATTTTTGTTTAGTTTCAGGTGATGTATTTAAATCCTGTATGATTTTATAAGCTGCAATGATGCCCTGATCTCTGGAACTCAGAATATCTGTGGGACCCTGTGCCGCGCCTGCGGTGTAAACACCTTTGGGCAGTGACGAACTGCTGCTTAAAAAACCCCATTGATCAGGTTTTGCATCCAGTTGTTTTGCAATCTCGCCGATTTCTACGCAGGGCCCGATACCCACAGCAAGAACAATAAGATCAAAATGGCGGGCTGTCCTGGCACCGGTTTCAGGGTGTTCATGAATAACTGTCAGCCTTCCTTTTTCATGATCGGATAAAATTTTGCCCGGAACTCCCTGAAGCAAACTGACCCTTGATTTCAGGTCGGCTGCCTGTGTCCGGAATTCCTTGCCTATTACCTGAAGATCAATGTGAAATACCGTTATCTGAGCATCCGGTATGCTATGAAGTATCTTGTTTGCCTGACGCACTGCTGTTTTGCAGCAAACCTGAGAGCAATAGTCTCTGCCCATTTCACGGTTTCTGGATCCCACACACTGGATAAAGGCAATGGAAGGCGATGGAGTATCCGGCAGAATTTCTTTGAGCCGTTCCTGTTTTAATATGTTGTTGAGATCGGCTGTTGTAATAACCTGATCATAAATTCCATATCCCAAATCAGGAAGTTTTGCCGGATCAAAGGCAGTCATACCCGTAGCCAGCAAAACCGCATCGGTTAGAATAGTTGAAGATGCACTATCGTTTAAGGTTGTCTCAAACCTCTCATTGTTTTGTTTGATTTTGGAGATACTGCTTTTTAAATGCACAGTTGTATGTTTCAGATTATTCATCTGATCCGCCAGTTCTGCGCTCAGGCAGGCACCGCAGTTCTGACAAACACCGGTAGCCATGCACGCCCAGTCAAATGCCTTGCCCCCCAGATGTTCGCCCTGTTCCACAAGATGAACCGATATACCTAAAGTATCAAGTGTTTTAGCAGCAGCCATTCCGGCAACACCTCCACCTAAGACTAAAACACTATGGGTTGATCTATCCATAATTTCCTCCTGTATTATTCCGGTTTACACGCTTTTAATCAGATCCTTGTCTGCGTGATAGACATATGGCTTATCCGGTTTTCAGATAGTTTCAATACTTAATAAGTTTGCCTGCAAACAGCTGTTAAATCCGGAAACTGCCGGTATAATGCGCCAATTTACAGCAAACATATATTTTTTAATTACGAACTACAGATTTTGCAACAAATTAAACCTATACTCTTTTTTTATTATAAACAAACAACAAAATGTGCAACGTTTGGCAATTCAGGCAGGGCTATAGATGTCGGCCTTTATTTTATGCTTTCAGTAAGAAACGGAATCGAAATAATATATTGCCTTGATTTTATTCGGCTGTTACAATTTTGGCGGCTTCGTAAAAAGCAGATGATTTGTGGAATTTTTGCGGTTTTGCCAATTTTAAAGAACGAGCCAAGAAAAGGAACTTTATGAAAAAACGATTGGTGATCGGAATATCGGGAGCTACGGGAGCTGTTTATGGCATAAGAATGCTTGAGATGTTGAAGGATTCGGATATAGAAACACATCTTGTATTATCGAATGCTGCTGAAAAAATTATTCAACTGGAAACTGATTATACGGTAGATCATGTTAAGGGGCTTGCACATTACAATCATGACATCGATAATGTGGGCGCTGCCATTGCAAGCGGTTCATTTGACACGATCGGCATGGTTGTAATTCCATGCTCCATAAAAACTCTTTCCGGTATTGCCAATTCTTTCAGTGTTAATCTTTTGATAAGGGCTGCGGATGTAACCTTAAAGGAAAGAAGAAAACTTGTTCTGATGGTCGGGGAAACTCCTTTTCACAAGGGGCATTTCAGGTTGATGTCTCAGGCGGTCGATATCGGAGCAATAATAACTCTTCCTTCGGTAAGTTTTTACACAAGGCCTCAAACAATAAGAGATATAGTGGATCAAAGGGTTGCAAGAACTCTGGATATCTTTGATATAAAGCTTGATTCTTTTAAAAGATGGTCCCAGGCAGATGGCGATAAGGCTATGGATCTTTTAAATAAAGAGCGTGACCTTTGATTTTGCTCAGGTTCAGAGTGTTTTACGCAAAGGTCACAAAGCGGAAAAAAACATTAAAAATTAGGGTGAAAAAGCTGTATCCCGTACATAAATAAAGAAGAAACAAGGGCTGCTGCCGGAATAGTTATTACCCACGCCCATACTATGCGGGCAGCTACTCCCCACTTTACGCTTGATAGCTTGGATGTAGCTCCGACGCCTACAATTGATCCTGCAATAGTGTGTGTGGTGGAAACAGGAATCCCCGCATAGGTTGCAAAAAAGAGTGTAATAGCGCCGGCAGTTTCGGCGCAGAATCCTCCAACAGGTTTTAATTTGGTAATTTTCATCCCCATTGTTTTAACTATCCGCCAGCCGCCAAATGCTGTGCCTATAGCCATTGCAAGATGGCATGACAGTATAATCCATGCTGTGGAAAAATCACTCAGCTTGAGTGTAACGGAACTATCCATGGCTCCGGAGGCAACCAGCAGCGCAATAATAATTCCCATGGTTTTCTGAGCATCATTACCACCATGACCAAGAGAGTAAAGGGCCGCAGAAAATAGTTGTCCTTTCCGGAATAAATGATCCACCTGCTTTGGACGCCATCGCCTGAAGATCCATAATACAAGAAACATAAAAAGCAAACCCAGCACAAAACCCATAAGAGGCGCTATCGGTATAAAAGTTATTGTTTTGAATAATTTATCCCATCTTGGCGCAGAAAAGCCGGCATATGTTATACCGGCGCCCGCAAAACCGCCTATCAGAGCATGGGAAGAACTGGTCGGCAAACCCCACCACCATGTCAGTAAATCCCAGGCGATTGCTCCGATCAGGCCCGATAAAACTACATATACATAAGCCGGGTCCTGGGGATTAATATGAATGATTTTTGATATGGTGTCCGCCACTTTGGGTGCAAAGATAAACATGGCGATAAAATTGAAAAACGCCGCCCAGATTACTGCAATTCGCGGAGAAAGCACACGGGTTGAAACAACGGTGGCTATCGAATTGGCTGCATCGTGAAAACCATTTATTACATCAAATATAAGTGCAATTATAACAGTAAATATTACCACATACCATATAGGAGCCATATCTAATCTTCCTCTAGTATTACCCCTTCAATCAGATTGGCGACTTCTTCAGCAAAATCTGTAGCACATTCAAGATCCTGCAGTATCTCTTTATATTTTATAAGCTTGATAGGATCTTTTTCTTCCTTGAATAATCTGGCAAGTCCTTTGCGTAAAAAATCATCACCGCTGTTTTCAAGTTTATGTACAATAATACAACTGTTTAATACCACATCCCGTTTTTTGGGTTTATTAAGCATTTTTAAAGCCTGTTGAAGTTCAATAGCAGCTTTTAGAAGTAATTGTGCAATTTCTTTCATTTCAGGAAGAAATTCCGTTACTTCATAAATCAAAATGCGCTCCGCTGCCGAATCCGTGGCATCCATGATGTCATCAAGTTTTTTGATCAAGGCGATTATCTCGGTACGATCAAACGGAGTAATAAAGATTTGACGTAAAGCGCTATAGCATTCATGAGTTACATTATCCGATTGATGTTCTATTTCCTTAATCCGTTCTACCCGCTCTTCAATATTATCCGCCTTTGTTACAAGCTCAATAAACTCTTCAGCCCCTTTGATGGTAAGGGCTATTTGACGTTCAAAAAATTCAAAAAATACCGGTTCTTTTGGCAAAAATCGTTTTAGCATAATTTCTCTCCTAAAAAGTTAAGCGCTTCTACCATATTGAAAAAATTTAGACAAGATTTTATCATAATTTTACCACAGAAAATGTGATTAACTTTAAAGCGAAATGCCCCATTTGCACTATAGTTCCGATTGGGTATGGGTGCGTATGCCCAATTACAACCAAGCAATAGGAATATTATTATGACAAATGCTATATATCAAAGTTACCTGAATATTCCCACATATCTTCCTTGACACTAACCTGTTGTTTCTTTAATATCTTAGCTGTAATTATTCATACTGCTCTTTTTTCAATTCTTTTATAAAATTTATATTGAAAGAACAAAATATGACAAAATCAAATTATTATTTCAAGTCTATTCATTTTCGGAACACAATTTCAAACATTCTGCTTTTTATAGTTTGCTGCAGCATCTGTTCTTGCAGCGGCGATAAAAGTTCCGCCATGAATTTTTCGGGCATAATGGATGCGGATATCACATGTGTCAGTTCACAGGCGCAAGGTATCATAACCCGGCTTAAATTCGATGAAGGAATGTTGATAAAAAAGGATGGTATACTGGTAAATGTAGATACCGAACAACTCGGATACCAACTCGGTCAAAACGAATCTCTGCTTGAAGAACTTAATAATCAAAACAATGCTTTGGGTTCACAACTTGAAAAAGCAAAATTTGAAAGAGAAAATATCAGAATAAAGTACAACCGTTTCTTAAATCTTCTGAAAATAAATGCAGCCGTACAGCAGGATGTTGATGACCTCAAAACCCAATACGATTCCGCAACTGAACAGATTAAATATATTCAATCTTCCATGGATGCAATTAAGAGCAAAAAAAAACAGGCTGAGTCCGGCACAAAGATCATTAATAAGCAGCTTAAAGACACAATAATTACATCGCCTGTTACAGGAACAGTATTGGTAAGATATGTTGAAAATGGAGAGTTGCTTACATCCGGAAGCCCTGTATGTGATATTGCGGATATATCTACTCTCTGGACAAAGATTTATGTAGAAGAAAAAAATCTGCCTTTTATAAAAATCGGCCAGAAAGTCAGGCTTAAAATTGACGGAATTGACGATAAAACAATGGAAGGCCGGGTATCATGGATCTCCGATCAATCGGAATTCACCCCCAAAACCATACTTACCGAGGAAACAAAAGCATCTTTGGTGTTTGCCGCAAAAGTAACAGTTTTAAATGATAAAGAAATTTTAAAAATCGGCATGCCTGTTACTGTTACTGTTATTGTTAATCGGGAATCATGATGTTTCTTACAAGCATGGGTATAGTCCGTGAGAAGGAAATCGGAACACTGGAACAACTTATGGTAACGCCGATAAGATATTATCAGCTTGTTCTTGGTAAAATCATACCTTTCAGTATTCTTGGAATTGTTGTAATAAATATTGCAATGGGATTTATTTATCTTATTTTCGGGATAGCTGTAAAAGGCAGCCTTCTTCTTATGATTTTTGAATCTCTGATTTTTATAATTTCAACGCTTGGGCTCGGTGTTTTTATTTCAACAATATCGGATACACAGCAGCAGGCTCTTTTCCTGGCCTGGTTTACAATGATTTGTTTCATTCTTCTTTCCGGTTTTTTTATTCCGATTGCAAATATGCCCCATGTGATACAAAAGATAACTCTTTTTAACCCGCTTCGGTACTTTATAATAATATTAAGGGAAATATACCTCAAAGAAACTACTTTAAAGGATCTTATACCCGAAACTCTTTCACTGGTTGCATTCGGTGGTTTTTTGTTTCTTGCGGCCATTATAAGATTCAGGAAAAAACTTGGATAAAAACTATTGCATGATAAATAAATTAAACAAGTTAAAACCGGCTGTTGATAAACGCGCATTAATTTTAATAGCCGGGTCCATATGGATTTGCAGCGGAATAATGCTGTTAAGCTTCTCGTATTACTGGCTGCGTGAATCAAAGAATATAAGTTATTGGCTGATAGCAGGGATAGCCTTTATATTGGCCCTTTTAATACACCATTTTGGATTTTTAAAAATTGTAGATAAAAACCTGAGAAGGTTACTTCCTGCTGAAGAAAAAAAATGCATATTTTCTTTCATGGACTGGAAGAGTTATTTAAATGTAGTAGTAATGGCGTTTTTAGGAATATTTGTCAGACATTCTTCTATTCCAAAGATATATTTATCTGTCATATATGCAGCAATAGGTATGGCGCTTATACTTTCAAGTGTAAGATACATAAGAATATTTTTATGCCATTTGAAAAAAGAGGATTAATGGATAAACGGTTTGAATTAAACATCTTTCAAATATCTCGCTTCAGGATAAGAATTTGCCATGGATTATTTTGACGGACATGTTCATTTTTTCTGGACAGGCTCTTTTAAGTCTGTAAGGACAAAATGGCAGCCATTAATAGATAGAGGTTTAAGAGGCATTGCTGTTATTATTGTAGTAAATAACCCCGATGATATCAAAAACCTTTTAAAATTAATTCCAGCTACTTACCATGACAGAACAGGAGATCCGGTTTTTTTCAACGACGGATCAGGATTTAAGATTTCTACCGCACAAAATTTAAATGAAGACAATTTTAAAGTTTTTCCATATCTTGACTCAAGATTTTTAGAAATTAAATCCGCTGATCTTGCCCCATATCGTGATAATGGATTCAAGGGTTTTAAAATATTATACGTTCCGGAAGAAGATAAAGAGCTTGGCATAACGGGCTGGGAAAAATTTTTCAAGCGATCGGTAAAAGAATCGGAAAAGCTTATAATTTATATGATAGAGCAGGCTTTTAGTTTTGGCTGGCCGGTTATTTTCCATGCCGATCTCAGAAAGTACAAAGATTTTGTAAAAGAGGTTCTGCAGGCATATCCGGGACATCCTGTAATAATCCCGCATTTCGGTTCTTCAAGAAAAATTATGGCCGAATTTATGGATAAATATGACAACTGCTATACCGACTTTTCCTCTTTGCTTCCTTTTATGAAAAGGGACAGCAAAAAGTATATTGATTTTATTTCAACCTATAATAGCCGTATATTGTTTGGTTCGGATACCGTTTTGGATGAACCGGGCCTAACTGCAAAATACTATGATTTTATAGCAAAAACTATAGCTGATGATAAGATTTGCAAAAATATTTTATCAGATAATTACAAGCTGATTCATGGATATTAGAGGTAAAATAAATGCTGAAAAAAACAACTGAATCCGAAAAAAAATGCAGGACAGATGCAGAATCGGTTTTTAAAGCAAGAAACCTGCTTCCCGGAATTGCTGAAAAAATAATAAAAAGTTGCTACGATAAAAAATGCTATACACATATTGACTATGACCCGCTTCCTTCAAAAGATTCTGTTTTTGAAATAATAAATAAATCGAGAGAAATTTTGTTTCCCGGTTATTTTGCAAAGGAAAAGATTGATCCTGCTAACTTAAGATACAACATGGGGCAGAATGTTTCGGTTCTGTTTGATATGCTTGCAGAGCAGATTTCAAACTGCATAAGGCACGATTGCTTAAGATACAGCCAGGAGTGCAGCAATTGCGGTACACGCGGAAACGATATAGCCATTGGATTTCTTGAAGCAATTCCATCCATACGAAAACAACTTGCAACCGATGTTGTAGCAGCATTTGACGGAGATCCGGCTGCTCAAAGCCATGATGAAATTATCTTCAGCTATCCGGGCCTTTATGCAATAATGGTATACAGGCAGGCGCATAAACTTTTTACAAGCGGCGTGCCTCTTCTTCCCCGCATGATGACTGAATATGCTCACAGCCTCACAGGTATAGATATCCATCCGGGAGCAAAAATCGGAGACAGCTTTTCAATTGATCATGGCACAGGAGTAGTAATCGGTGAAACAACGGTTATCGGTAAAAATGTTCGTATATATCAGGGCGTGACGCTGGGAGCACTTTCACTCCCAAAAGACGCCGGAATACTTCTTAAAGGAAAAAAACGGCATCCGACTATAGAAGATGATGTGATTATTTATGCAGGTGCCACCATACTTGGCGGCAAAACGGTAATCGGCGCCCGTTCAGTAGTCGGCGGAAATATCTGGATTACCGAATCTGTTGCACCGGATACAACAGTTGTTATGGAAAACCCCCAGCTGATTTATAAAAAAACTATACGGAATCAAATTTAGAAGGAGTATACGGTTATGCCCGGACAACTTTCCGTTGAACAGATTACAAGTAAAATTCATGTTATACGGGATGTAAAGGTTATGTTGGACAATGACCTTGCAGAACTTTATGAAATTGAAACAAAACAGCTAAAAAGATCGGTTCGAAGAAATATCGACCGATTTCCACCTGATTTTATGTTTGAAATATCAAAAAATGAATATGATTCTTTAAGGCGCCAAAATGGCACCTTAGAAAGAGGCAGCCATTCAAAGTATCTTCCCTTTGCTTTTACTGAACAAGGCGTTGCCATGCTTTCCAGCGTCCTAAACAGCAAACGTGCAATTTATGTAAATATACAGATAATGAGAATATTTACAAAATTAAGACAAATGCTTCTTGATAATGCTGATCTCAGAAAAGAGATTGAAGAACTCAAAAAAATTACCGAGGATCGTTTCCAAATTGTATTTGAGACCTTGGATCATATGTTGGTTGTTGAAAGCAAACCGAAGAATAACATAGGATTTACGATAAAAGAAAAGAAACGGGAATACGGTAAGTAGCGGCAATGTTGCATTCAAAGAGACAGCAAGGAGGTTTTTCCGCAGGCGTATATGTATACGCTTAAGGACAGAACCGACAAAGCCAACGCAGCTAGAATTTGAATGAGACTCGGTATAAAGGATTTAACATGGCCGGATACAAAAAAAGCCCCGCTCTTCAGATAATTGAAGTACGGGGCTTTTTTTTATAATGTTTTGAACTGATAAAAATTGGAGTGGAAACCTTCCTGTTGTTGGCCCTACCGTGGCAGTTTGTACAGAACTCGTTTTTATTATGCGCTGCACATCCGCCACATTCGCCAATGACCAAGATTTGACAAACATTGCAATGAATGCTAATTTTCAATAAAAAAACAATAGGATTTAATATTATGCAGAGCACCATCGAAATTAAGCAACTTTCCAGAGAAGAAAAACTGAGGGTAATGGAAGCCATTTGGGAAGATCTGTCTAATGAAGAGGAACAGATAGTGTCTCCTGACTGGCATAAGAAAGTCTTGCAGGAAACGGAGCATCGACTTAGCACGGGACAAGAAAAAATCGTGGACTGGCAAGATGCTAAAAAGGATCTTCGGAAACGATTCGAATGAAAATCAAGCTACTCTCTTCCGCACTGGATGATTTGTCTGAAGGTCGGTTATTTTACGAGAGACTGGGCGAGGGACTTGGAGAGTACTTCTTTGATTCTCTATTTTCCGATATTGATTCTTTGACGCTGTATGGTGGCATCCATCCAAAATTTTTTGGTTATCATCGGATGCTGTCCAAGAGATTTCCTTACGCCATCTATTACAAGCTTGAAGAGGAATCGGTTGTTTTGGTGTGGAGAGTTCTGGACTTGCGCCGTAATCCCAAAAAGATCAGACAATCACTAATGCTTAGGCTAAATAGTGCCATGTCAATCTTATAATGTAGTATAAAATATGATATATATCTTCATAAATAACCCTTAAACGAAAGGGCTGAAAATGAAGAAATACATTGTAACCTTAATTGAAGACGAATGAAAAAGGTCAATTGGCAATTTACTACGGAAGATGCCAGAACAAAATTATCACGTCTTTATCCGACAATTGATGATTGACATGACACTAGTGGATGGATTTGTCAGGCGGAAAGTGGTGTCAAAATAGTCTTGACAATTTAATGACAATTATATTAAAGATTTTATAAAATTTATAAAACTGAATATTTCACAATGGGTCCAGAAGTCTTCGGATTTCTGGAGGTTTAGTGTGGTCGGGCCGCCATCTAACTTAAATGTTAGGTGGCGGCTTTTTTTTTCCTAATAAGAAAAGGGGATATAAATGTTAAAAGGAATTGTTTTTCTTGTTATTTTCATCGCCATTTTAGGAGTACCCTTTATTATTGCAATACTGAAAGGAAAAAAGAAATAAGCCTATCAACCAAAAAAGAGTTGAACGAAACCTAATGAAACAAAAACCTTATCCGCTGGAAGAATTTTTCGGTGCCATTATCAGTCCCTTTGAGAGGTTTTTACGCCAGACAACATCGGGAGGGATAATCCTTGTCGTCATGACTATTTGTACCCTCCTGATAGCCAATTCCCCGTGGGGACAAGAATTTCATCACTTTTGGGAAAGGCCGGTGGGCATTACGTTCGATTCCTGGATTCTGGCACTATCCCTCCGAGAATGGATCAATGAAGGATTGATGGCCCTGTTTTTCCTGGTCGTAGGCCTCGAATTGAAGAGGGAGATCTTAGTAGGAGAACTCTCCTCATTTCAGAATGCGATCTTACCCGTGGCTGGCGCTATAGGCGGCATGATCATGCCGGCCTTTATTTATGTTTTTTTTAATCCCGGCGGGCCGGAAGCCACTGGGTGGGCCATTCCCACGGCAACCGACATCGCTTTTGCCGTCGGAATTCTTGTCCTGCTATCGAGGCGAATTCCCCGGAATCTCGTCATATTTCTCATGGCTTTGGCAATTGCGGACGATCTCGGCGCCGTGCTCATGATCGCTCTCTTTTACACACAAGCTATCAATCTGACATTGTTGGAAATTGCAGGCGGTCTTCTTTTGGTTCTTATCTTCTTAAACCGTGGCGGGATTCGCCATGTTCTTCCATACGCTGTTATAGGAATATTCTTATGGTTGGCACTTCTGAAATCAGGCATTCATGCAACAGTTGCGGGTATTATATTGGCGCTTATGATTC
>NZ_JBAMMY010000243.1:0-27278 GCF_051233685.1 Desulfobacterium sp. N47 | reverse complement strand
CATCAAGTTCAAACTTTAAGATGGAAGCTATATGAAACGGCCGGCAAGATAGTTTTTCATGGAGGAGTTATATGGTTAAAAGTCAGGCGTCATTATCAAGCCCTGTTTTCGGAGATACGATTGAAAAGCTGGGAGTTTTCCACCGGATAAAGGAAAAAAGAAATACAATGATTTGGAATCAAAGTGTAGAGGTGCGTCCAAATGGAGCCATAAATTAAATTTATTGGCAATATGGCTTGCTTTCCCCTAATACAAAGGCTTATACAAAGCGTTTTTTATCGTCTGTACTGATTTTTTTATTTGATAAAGCCAAAAGAGTACCTTTATGAAAAGCAATAGCGGATTTTGGGATATATTTTAATTATTGAATCTAATTGTATAATGTAATATGATGCCATTTTAAAAAAAATTCTGTACTAATATAATGTCATATATAATTTTTACCAGTTATTTTTTGTAAAAAAGCAGGAGATAAAAAAATGGATAAAAAAAAACCGGGCACTAATTATAAAGCCAAATACAGAGAAGTTACAATCAAAACATCGGATGGAGCAATAATTCAAGGAAAGATAAATCTCTCATTAAATCAGAGAGTTTCCGATATTTTTACAAAATCGGATGCCCCCTTTATAGTTATGGTTGATGCCTTTTCCAAAGAAGGAGAAGGGAAAATTATGTTTATCAATAAAAGACATATAATTTGGGCCGAACCCACAGATAATCAGGATTAAAGTTGATGGACTCTAATAAAGCCTGTGTTATTTTACTTCTTTGATAAAATTTTCATAGTTTTTTATAGAGTTAATACTATAAGTTTTGAAAGGATAATCTTTGGGCAATATTTTTTTCACAAGCCCTGTCAGTACCGTGCCTGGTCCAATTTCAGCAAATATTTCAATATTCTCATCCATCAATCTGTTGATTGAATCAAACCATTTTACAGGGCTGCACAACTGTTTTCCGACAAGATCCCTGATTTCCGAAGAATCGGATGATATATCTGCACTTACATTGTGGATAACAGGTGTAGCAGTTTTTTTAAATGAGATAGTTTCAAGATAGTGTTTAAACTCTTCTTCAGCACCCTTAATTAATTCGCTGTGCCATGCTCCGCTTACTTTTAATGGTATAGCCTTTGCTCCTTTTTCACATGCAATATCAGAAATCATTTGTACCGCTTCAGGTTCCCCGGTAATAACTATCTGAGTCTTTGTGTTATGATTTGCAACAGATACAATACCTTTATTTTGTGCTCCCGATATTATCCGTTCAATATCTTCAATGGTAAGACCGACTATTGCGTGCATAGCGCCCTTGTTTTTAAGCGATTCACGGTGCATAAGCTGCCCGCGTTTAAAAACAAGTCTTAATGTATCCTCATTTGAAACAGCTTTTGCAGCACAAAGAGCGCTGTATTCTCCCAGACTATGTCCTGCAGAAAAACCCGGAATAATACCTTCATTTTCAATGGCAGACAGGCACGCCAGATTTACTGCGGTCACACAAGGCTGAAGATTGATAGTCATTGTCAGGTCTTCCATAGGGCCGTTAAAGCAAAGCTTTGATATGTTTATTTTACATATTTCAGATGCCATTTCAAAAAGCTCTTTAACAAAAGCAAACTCCTGAAAAAAATCAAGCCCCATGCCTACATTTTGTGACCCCTGTCCGGGAAATAGAAATGCAATCTTTTTCATATTCAGTCTCCAAAGTTATTAGTCTTGTGATAAATCATAATCAGGACGGTTCAGTAAAAGCTAGTCATCAAGCTTAAACAGTTTTCGGGTTACATCGATATATATCGAATTATTTCCTTTACAACCGTCCTCTTTTAACAAAAGTATAGGATTATGCATGATTTTGTTTATCAAGGAAATTTTCATCCTGCCAAGAGATTCCCGGTCGTTTTCCGAAAGCTCAATTGTTTGCATGGTTTTTTGAATCTCTGCCGATACTATGGAGTCAATTTTATTCCTTAATTCAACAATAGTGGGAACAACATCAAGTCCGCCATACCACTTATTAAAGTTTATAACCGCTTCATCGATAATTCTTTCGCCTTTGATCGCTTCTTTGTTTCTATCCTCAATATTCTCATCAATAACGCCATTTAAATCATCTATATCATATACATAAGTGTTATTAAGCTTATTGATTTCAGGATCAATATCTCTTGGCACAGCAATATCAATGAAGAAAAGAGGGCGATTTCTTCTGCTGTGCATTATCTGTTTTACCTGATCTTTTGTAATTATTATATCAGGTGACCCGGTTGAACTGATTATAATATCAACCTGTTTAATAAAACCGGTAATCTCATCAAACGAAATAACACTACCCCCGAATCTTCTTGCAAGCTCAACCCCGTTTTTAAATGTCCGGTTGGCGATAAATATTTCTTTTACTTTGTTTCTGATGAGATGTTCGACGGCAAGTTCAGCCATTTCTCCGGCGCCTATCAGCAGTACTTTCTTGTTTTCAAGCAAGCCAAAAATTTTACGGGCAAGTTCGATTGCAGCATAGCTTATAGAAACTGCGCTGCTTCCGATTCCGGTTTCGGTTCTTACTTTTTTCGCCACAAAAAATGTTCTGTGAAGAAGCCTGTTTAATATGACTCCGGAAGTTTTTCTTTCTGTAGCCATGAGATAAGAGTCTTTTATCTGCCCAAGAATCTGGGGCTCGCCTATCATCATTGAATCAAGACTGGATGCTACCCTGAAAATATGGCGAACCGCTTCATCGCCTTCATAAACGTAAATTGATTGTTCAAATTTAGAAACAGGCACATTTTTAAAAGCCGAAAGTTGCTTTTTTGCAGTTTCAACCGCTTTTATTTTATCACTGGCTACCATTAAAATTTCAACACGGTTGCAAGTCGAAAAAAGCACAACTTCGCTTATTGAGTCCGTTTTATTAATGGCGTCAAGCATAGCCGCCGTTTCGTCTTTTGAAACGGCAAGGCACTCCCTTATTTCTATCGGAGCGGTTTTATGATTTAATCCAATCAATATAATTTCAAGCATATATATTCAAACATCTCTATCTTGTAAATACTCCATGATGCCCTTTAAAAAGAAAGTTAACTCCAAAAAAAGTAAAAAGGACAACAGCAAATCCAATAATAGCCATTATCGCGGCTTTTCTTCCTCTCCAGCCTATAGCAAGACGTCCGTGGAGAATTGCAGCATATAACAGCCAGACAATACCGGACCAGACTTCCTTCGGATCCCAGCTCCAGTATCTTCCCCATACGGTATTAGCATATACAAAGCCGGTTATAAGCCCGATGGTAAGTAAAGTAAAACCGGTTACTATGCAGGCATAACCGGTACTGTCAAGCAGGTTGAGCGAAGGAAGACGTTTGTAGAAAAAACCCTGTTTTTTTTGCTTGATTGCATTTTCCTGGATAATATAAAGAAAACCGACCCCGCAGGCTAGCGCGAAAGCCGAATGAGCTATAAATATTGATATAACATGTATTATCAACCATATACTATGAAAAATAGGCTGGGGCTCAACATATTTTGCTGAAGAAAGAATCGAAGCGACCAGAGATAAAGCAGCGAGTAAAGCAGCATATCCACCAAGAATTTTTATTCTGAACTTGTAATGAAAAGCAAAATAAACCCCGGCAATCGCCCAGCCGACAACAAGCAATGTTTCCTGTAAATTTCTTACAGGCGCTTGACCTGTTTGCGCATAATGATAGCCTATTACTATCGAATTACAAAGAAAGCCTGTTGCCAGAAATATATGACCAAGTCTGTGAAAATATTGTTTCTGAAAAAAAAGGAATAAAATATATCCTGCAGCACTTAATACATACAGCAAACCGGTTGCAATCATAAGATCATTCATTTGTCACAACTCTTCCTGCTTTATAAGATCGTAAAAGTCATATCCTTTGCCAAGCACTTCAAAAAGAACAAGATTAAGTTTATCAACATCACAGTTTCTTATCATCTTAACAAGATTCTTATTTATCAATTCTTCAAAAATATGCTTATGAGCTTCAGGTTCGTGTTTGGTACTTAGAAGCTTTTTCCTGATGGCTCCCATCAATTTTAAAAACTGTGCATATTCATCACCATACTGTTTTTCAAGATCTTTTCTTATTTTTTTTGCAAAAGCCGGGCTATTACCGGAAGTTGAAACAGCTATTGTCAGATCTCCCCTTTTTACTATCGCCGGAAGAATAAAGTTGCAAGCCTCCGGTCTGTCGGCAACATTGCACAGCATATTTAACTTTCCGGCATCCTCACTCACCTGTTTGTTCAGCATTTCATTATCAGTTGCACATATAACAAGAAACATCCCGCATAAGTCGGATTCGGTATAGTAGCGCTTTTTTAAGGTAAGCGAACCGGTTTCGGCAAGGTTTAACAGCTTGCTGCTTACAACAGGGCTTACAACTGTAACAAAAGCGCTGCATTCCAGAAGGGTTATCACTTTACGGGTGCCGACATCTCCGCCGCCTACAACAAGGCACTGTCTGTTTTTAATATCAAGATTAACCGGATAGTATCTCATCCGATTTTCTCCTTCATCAGATCCTCGGCCAGAATCAACTCACCGGAATAAGTTTTTCGGCATTGAGCCTTAATGTCAATGTTATCGCATTCAGGATAAAAATGAGTTAAAATCAGTTTTTTAGCATTTGCTGCTGTTGCTATCCTGCCGGCAAAAGAAGGAGTAAGATGTCCTTTAACCTTTAATTCATCCGGAAGAGCCGATTCGCATATCAATAAATCCGTATTATTAGAAATTTTAATCAGATTGTCACAAAAATCCGTATCACCGGAATAAACGACTGAACAGCCATTATTTCCTGTGATTTTATATGCAAGGCTTTCCACGTTGTGTTCAACTGAAATATATTCCAGGACTGTGTCGTTTAAACGTATGGCGTTTTTGCCGGAATCAAGTTCAATTATATTTAAAACAGAAGGCATAAGATCTATCCAGTTACCAAATACTGATTTAAGCCCGGCATAAAAATTCGACAACCCTCTTCCGCCTATTACAGTCAAGGGTATTTTACGTTTGCTTCCGTCAGGATATTTGCTGGCAAAAAGAAAAGATACTAATTCACCTGTAT
This sequence comes from Desulfobacterium sp. N47, assembly GCF_051233685.1. Lineage (NCBI taxonomy): Bacteria > Pseudomonadati > Thermodesulfobacteriota > Desulfobacteria > Desulfobacterales > Desulfobacteriaceae > Desulfobacterium > Desulfobacterium sp. N47. The sequence goes on along the minus strand of NZ_JBAMMY010000243.1, from coordinate 22,180 downwards.
GGTCCGGATGAAAGTGGCTTAACAATATATGAGAAATATCATATATTTCAGTACTGTTTTCAAGAAGTCTTCTTATGGTGCCTAAGCCGCAGTCAATAAGAATTTTTGCTTTTCCTGTTTCAATTAAAACGGAACAGGAGCTTCTTTTAAGCGAAGGAACGCAGGTTCCGGAACCAAGTATTGTAACAGACATATCTTTATTACAATCACTTACTTCTTTTTGGTGTTTTTCTCTATCCTGGCTATTATCCATTTCAGCACAATTTCATCGTTTGTCAGATCAAGTTTACCTTTTAAAGCCGAAACAGGAAATTCGGCTCTTGCCATACTTTTGTGTCCTCCAGCTGAGCCCAAATTACCAAAAGCCTCTTGCGCTACATCACCGGCATTTTTTCTTAAACCGTCGTTTCTTAAAATAACCACAAGAATATCATTATATATACCGGAAACTATGCTCCACTTTATGTAACTTATTTTCATAAAGAAATCGGCAAGCAACACACAGATATCAGGATTAGCCACTATCCCGGCATGAACAAATATTTTACCTTTACGCTTTTTCATGTTTTCAAGAGCACGTTTAAAATACATCAAAAAATCAAAGTTTAGTTCCGCCTGCTCTATTTTTTTTGCGATATGCATGTTTGCATATCTGAAAACGAACTGAAAAGCTTTTACATCTTCAACCAGAGTCTTTCTTTCAAAATCGCTGGTATCAGTCTTTATGGCATAATACAAAGCAGTTGCAAGTTTATATGATGGTTTTATCTTTGCAGCCCTCAAATATTCGGTCATCATACTTGCGGTTGCACCGTAATCAGGCCTTATGTCTTCATATTCAGCTTTATAATTCGTATCGGGATGATGATCTATAATGACATTAAATCTAAACCTGGAAAATACATCGTTATGGTTTGGCTGCGAATCAACAATTACAAAACGGGAGTATTTTTTTTTGTCTATTTGGTTGATGTGTACAAGGTTTACGCTGAGCAACCTTATCATTGCAAGGTTATCAGGGCGTTTTATTACATTACTATTTGAAATACTAACATTTTTCACCTTACCCCACAGAAGTCTTTTAACCGCCATCGCACTGGCAATAGCATCGGGGTCGGCATTTATTGCAATCAGCACATTATCTTTTTCTGTAAAATGGCTGTAGAATTCATTCAGTTTTTCAGATGCTGAAAGAGACATAATTTAATTTGTACATATTTAGTGTTTACCTTAGTTCCACTTAATCATTAGAATTTGCGTCTTAATAAATATATTTTAAGCTACCACATATCATCCGGGATTGTAAATATCTGAATGAAGTATGATGGATTTGCACTCGTTTTTTCCGCATTATTGTGGTATTGGCAAAATATAAACCGCGGAATACGCGGATATTCCTTTTGTTGCTCAAGAAAAAGTGGTTTTGTATTATAAAGGTGAGCGTTTGAATCAGATCTGCAAACCCGGTTTTATCTGTTTCGGAAAAATAATCGTGGAAATAAAAGCCGTTAAAGAATTATCTGATGGACATCGCTCTCAGGTTCACAATTACTTGAAAGCCCCGGGATATAACCTGGGCTTTCCGATCAATTTCAGCCATTATCCAAATGCTCAAATTGAAAGGGTTGTTTTATGAGCCCTTTCCGTGTGTTCAGTGTATTCCGTGGTGAAATTTAATATAACAATATGAAAAATATACCAGACTCTGTATTATTGTTTGCAAACTTTTTGATCTTGCTTTTACTTTTTATAAAGTATGCAGCCGGACCGCTTATTGATTTTTTAAAAGGCCGCAAGAAAAAAAACTCGGAAGAATTTGCGGATCTTGAGATGAAAAGAAAAACAATTCTTGGCGAAATAAATGATATAAATAAAGCTCTTAATCAAAAGCAATCTGATATGGAAAGCACCAGAGAACATTTAATAAAACAAGCAGAAAAAAAATTGTTTGATAATATCAAAGAAGCAGAAAACGAAAGCAATATGATACTTGGCAGGGTAAAACATAACACCGAAAACAGGATTATACAGGAAAAGGAAAAACTCTATAAAGAAATCCGTTCGGAAATCCTGCCGGAAAGCAAGGCCAAAACTTACGGTAAAGTATCAGCAGATAAATCAGATTATAACAACGTGATGATTGATGAAACATCAAAAAGCCTTGAAAAGACACATTAAAATCGCTCATGGGATCTTTATCTGCGATTGCAATATAATTTGCCGTAAACAGTTATAGCTGATGCTTGTGTTTTACTGAACCACTCCGCGGAAAGCATCTTTAATCTGATTTTTCATAATAAATCTATCATCAGATAAACAAAATATTATAAAATGCCTCCATTCCCGGCATTCACCGTCCCTACTTTCCCCCACCTAAAATAATAGATTTTTGATATGTTATGATTCTGTGCAATTTTTGTCTTCATTTATAATGAAAAACAATGGCGGGTCATACTCATAAATTCCATATTTAGCCATATGTTTTGAAATAGCAGACAACACATCGTTAAAAACCTCCAAATCTTAATCTCTTATACCCATATCATGTCCCTTTCGAAAACATGTTCCGGATATACAATAATAATAGATAGATGTCTAATCTGTAACAATCTATAAATAAAGATAAAATATATGCGCTCTCCATTCTTTACTAATTCTTATATATGCATATTGTTTATTTATAATTATATCCACAATTATCCACATAATATAAGTTGCTTATTTTCCCTTAACTTGAATAAATTATTATAAAAAATAATTTTAATAATTATATTTTTTTCTTGACACTTATATTTAATTGTATCATTTATAGAATCAGTGGATCAAAGTGGTTTTATGTGAATAACAGGTAGAACCAGGAAGAATAAAAGGCTAAATATGTTCAGGGGAACTTCCTTCCATACAATAGATACAAAAGGACGCTTAATAATTCCTTCAAGGTTTCGGGATATAATAAGAAATTCAGAGAATGATGGAGTTATGGTATCCCGAATGGACAGAACACTTTATGCATATACTTTCGAAGAATGGAGAAAAATAGAAAATAAAATTCTTTCGCTTAAAGAAATAAGTGAGAGCATGCGCCGCTTCCGAAGAGTATTTATTGGCGGAGCATTTGAATGTTCATGTGACAAACATGACAGAATATTGATCCCCCCTACCTTAAGACAATATGCAGGACTTGAAAAGGATATGGTTCTGGTTGGAGCCCTTGATCATTTTGAAATCTGGTCGCTTGAAAATTGGAATAAGGAACTGGAACAACTGGAAATTGACAGCAAAAAGGAGGAGGTCAGAAACGAAATTGCAAAACTAGGAATCTAATCGATGCACCCTTATCATATCCCTGTAATGACAAAAGAAGTCATTCATTATCTTGACTGCAAGCCTGGAAAAATTTATGCAGATTGCACGATAGGTGGTTCCGGTCATGCAAAAGCCATTTGTGAGAAAATCATGCCGAATGGAATATTGGTGGGGATTGATCAGGATAAAGACGCCATTGAGAATGCAAAAAAAATATTATTCCCTCACCTGCCAAATATCCATCTGTTTCATGGTAATTTCGTTAACCTATCCGAATTTCTCTTAAAATGCAATATTACAAAAGTTGACGGTATCGTGCTTGATCTGGGTTTATCTCTTCACCAGATTGATTCCAGCAAAAGGGGGTTCAGCTTTAAAAATACAGAGCCTCTTGATATGCGAATGAATACAGATTCCGATATTAATGCCGGGAATCTGATTAATAAACTGGATGAAGTTAATCTCTGGAAACTCATAAGAGACTATGGCGAAGAGCCATGGGCAAGAAATATAGCGCGAAACATAGTTAAAGCCAGAAAAGATTGTGAGATAAAGACAAACGCAGAGCTTGTAAAAATTATCAGCGATTCAATACCAAAAAAAATACAATATAAGCAAAAGATTCATCCTGCAACACGTGTGTTTATGGCTCTGAGAATAGCTGTTAATAATGAACTCGAAAGGCTCTCTGAATTTATGGATAATGTTGCCGACTTGCTAAATCCGGAAGGGCGGCTTTGTGTTTTAACTTTTCATTCTCTTGAAGACAGAATCGTAAAACAAAAAATAAGAGAGATGGAAAAAGAATGTGTTTGTCCTCCAAATTTTCCAAAATGCATATGTAACAAGATTAAATTAGTTCGGGCAGTGAATAAAAAGGCAATAGCTCCGGGCAAAGAAGAAACTGATATAAATCCGATGGCAAGAAGTGCAAAACTCAGAGTAGCGGAAAGAATATAACAAGGTAACAGCCAATTGAAGAAAAACCTTAAAGATAAAAAAACAAGGCTTAAGCTTATCGGAATCTGGTCAGTTATTTTGGTCTTGTTGTCAACGGAACTTTTTATTTACACCTGGTCCAGAATCCAGTGCGTTAAAACAGGGTATGAAATATCAAAGGAATCGGATAAAAACCTTAAACTATTAACTTTACAAAATAATCTTAAGATTGAGATCGCACGGCTTAAATCGCCTGGCAGGATATCCAAGATAGCAACGAAGAATCTTGGCCTGATCATACCAACACCTGAGCAAATGGTTACGATTCCATGAAAAATATTAAAAAAGATTATATGAAACTTCGGATTACTATTGTAGGTTTTTTTTTCGCAGCCTGCCTTATATCCATAATTGCAAAAGCAGGGTATCTGCAAATTTATCAAAGTGTATGGCTTGCAACAAAGGCGGCTCATCAGTATGAAAGGCCTATTAAAGAAACAGGTAAGCGGGGAACTATTTATGATGTTAATTTACGTGAAATAGCCGTATCAATAGATATAACATCAATTGCAGCTTACACTTCCAAAATAGAGGACAAAGATTTTGCAGCAAACATGCTTGCTAAATCTCTTAATATGCGTGCCAGTATCATTAAAAGCACTTTATCTTCCGGCAAACCATTTGTATGGATAAAGCGCAAAGCTACACCAAAAGAAGTTTATGCTGTTAAAAGCCTTGATATTGAAGGGATATGTTTTTTATCTGAACACAGCAGGGTTTACCCGCAAAAAACGCTTGCAGCTCAAACTGTGGGCTTTACCGGTGTCGATGGTAATGGCCTTGAAGGCCTGGAATTTTATTACGACAACCAGCTTAAAGGCTCGGATGATAATTTCATTGTTTTAAAAGACGCTCTGGGGCAGGGTTTCAATGCTGAAAAAAGTTCCGGCGATAATAACAATGGAAACGATCTTGTGCTGACAATTGATCAGGCAGTTCAATATTTAACAGAAAAAGCCCTTCAGGAGGCAGTAGTTGACAGTTCCGCAACGTCCGGAATTGCAATGGTAATGGTTCCAAAGACCGGTGCTATTCTTGCTATGGCGCATTACCCTTTGATAAACCCAAATTCATATAAACAATATGATAAACAATTTTGGAGAAACAGAGCCATAACAGATCCGTTTGAGCCGGGTTCAACAATGAAAATGTTTACGGCTTCTGCTGCAGTAGAGCATGGCGATTGCAAACCTGACACAGTTTTTTTCTGTGAAAACGGGCAATATGCCGTTGGGAAACATACTATACACGACACACATCCTTACGGTTGGCTGACACTCACAGAGATTGTAAAGTTTTCAAGCAATATAGGCGCATATAAAATTGTAAAGAAAATAGGGCCGGAGGCTTTATACAAAACCCTTAAAAATTTTGGATTTGGAGAAAAAACCGGAATTAATTGTCCAGGTGAAACATCAGGCTTTCTTGCTTCATATAAAAATTGGCGCAATATTGATGTCGGAACCATATCTTTCGGACAGGGAATTTCCGCTTCCCCGCTGCAGCTTATTTCAGCGACTTCAGCTATAGCAAACAACGGCCTTTTAATGAAACCGTTTCTTGTTCAGACTATTTTGGATCAAAAAGGCCAGACAATCAAAAGCTTTGGGCCTACACCAGTTCGTCAGGCAGTTTCTCCCAAAACAGCTGATACAATTAAAAAGATATTAACATCCGTAACAACCAAAGAAGGAACCGGTTTTAATGCCATACTTGATGGCTACACAGTATGCGGTAAAACCGGAACCGCTCAGAAAGTTGATAAAACCGGAAGATACGCAAGAGGAAAATACATATCATCTTTTATCGGGTTTACACCTGTTGAAAATCCGGAGATTGCCATTCTGGTTATTATAGATGAACCCACTAAAAGTCACTACGGAGGGATTGTAGCTGCTCCGGCTTTCAAGAAGATAGCCCAGGAAACCCTGACTTATCTCAATGTGCCACCAAATATCAAAGAACCCGACAGGATTACAGTATCGCGGGAAAGCAGGGTGCTTAGTTGAAACTATCATCTCTTGTTAAAGCCATGGCTACAGACGGTAATTGCCAACAAATAAAATCGGTGAGTTTTCCTGACATGCTGAAACAATCTGACACTATAAAATCAATACCGGAAGAAAATAAAAACTCCGGTATCTTTTATGGTAACAGCGAATATACTGAATTTTATTTGGACCCTGATATAGCCTCGGTGCATTACAAATCCCAGGATGTAAAACCGTCCGGCATATTCGTTGCTGTTCCGGGTCACAGAGCTGACGGCCATGATTTTGTCGATATGGCAATTGAAAAAGGTGCATTTGCAATAGTGGTTCAAAAAAAGACTGTTAAGGATTCTATAATAATTGAGGTTGAAAATACGAGAAAGGCTCTTGGGCGGATTGCAGCAGAATTTTATGGGAACCCTTCCGAAAAATTAGTGATTATCGGTATTACAGGAACAAACGGCAAAACCACAACCGCCTATCTCATAGAAAGCATTCTTCAAACAGCCGGTTTTAAAACAGGTGTTATAGGAACGATTAATTGCCGTTATTCAGGGAAAACTTTTCCAAGCCCTGTAACAACACCTGAGTCGCTTGATCTTCAAAAAATTCTTTCTGAAATGGTGATTGACGGCGTAACCCATGTAGTTATGGAAGTGTCCTCTCATGCTATAGATCTTTTCAGGATTGAAGGCTGTTTTTTTGATTCCGCTGTATTTACGAATCTAACACAAGACCATCTCGACTATCATAAAAATATGGAAAGCTATTGGGCAGTTAAGAAAAAACTGTTTACAGAATCGCTTGCTGCAGGGCCAAAAAAAGAAAAAGCTTTTACTGTGATAAACTGTGACGATGAAAGGGGAAAAGCACTTTCCGGTATTCTTTCAACAAAGTGTATAAAAACAGGTTCCGATTCCGAATGTGACATATATGCAAGCAATTCCAGGATAGATACATTGGGGATAAAAGCTTTGATTTCAACCCCTGAAAGCACTTTTTCAATTGAGTCTGAGCTTGTGGGAAAACACAATATTGAAAATATCATGAGCGCTGCAGGTGTTGCTTCGGGGCTTGGGATTTCTTCTGAAATAATAAAAAAAGGGATTAAGTCACTTTCTGTAATCCCTGGACGTTTGGAGAAAATAAATAATGAAGCAGGCATTTCGGTCTATGTAGATTATGCTCACACACCTGATGCCTTAAAAAATGTGCTTCTATCTTTAAGACCGATTGTCAAAGGAAGATTGATATGTGTTTTCGGATGCGGAGGAGACAGAGACAAAACAAAGCGGCCCCTTATGGGTGAACTGGCCGGGGATCTTTCCGATTTTGCAGTTATTACATCAGACAACCCAAGGACGGAAGATCCAACAGAAATTATAAATCAGATAATAACCGGGATAAAACGAAATAAAATAGATAGATATGAACCAACAGCACCTTCACTTTTTTCAGATAAAAAGGGTTATGTTGTGGAACCTGACCGGAAAAAAGCCATACATCTTGGAATAAATATCGCTAAAGCCGGTGATGTTGTTCTGATAGCAGGAAAAGGTCATGAAACCTATCAGCTTATAGGAAAGGATTCTTTTCCGTTTGATGACAGGCTTGAAGCGGGCTTTGCGCTTTCGCAGATAAAGGCAGCGAGTTAACAATATGAAACAATTAATACCATGGACTTCGGAGGAAATAATAAAAGCAACGGGAGGCGCTGCAGTTTCAGGGAAAGACAAGCATACATTTACAGGTGTTTCCATTGATTCACGGACAATAGCTTTAGGTGAACTTTTTGTTGCAATAAAAGGCAACAACCACGACGGACACGCTTTTGCCGAAGCAGTTGTTGAACAAGGCATAAAAGGAATTGTCATAAACAAGCAAAAAGCCGGAGAGCTTCTGTGTGACAAATTGAAAAATCAGGATGTTTTTTGCATTGAAGTCGATAATACTACTAAAGCGCTTGGTGATCTTGCCGCTTACAACAGGACAAGAGCGGATGTTTCGGTAGTTGCGATTACCGGTTCAAATGGCAAGACATCTACAAAAGAAATGGCAAACGCAATAGTCTCCCGTAAGTTTGATACTCTTTCAACTACCGGTAACCTGAATAACGAGATTGGTCTTCCTTTAACCCTTCTCAAATTATGTTCATCTCAAAAATGGGCGGTTCTTGAACTGGGGATGAATCATCCCGGTGAAATAGCAAGGCTAGCTGAAATATGCAAACCGGACATAGGCATAATAACCAATATCGGAAGAGGACATCTTGAAGGATTGAAGACAATCGAAGGTGTTATGAATGCGAAAGGAGAACTTCTTGATGGAATTAAACCTGATGGAACCGCAATTCTTAATGCTGACGATGAAAGAGTTATGTGCCTTGCCCGCAAAACAACCAGAAATGTAATTTACTTCGGGCTTTCGGAAAATGCCTTGATAAAAGCCTCTTCAGTTGAGGTAAATAAAAACCTGACATCCTTTGTTCTCAAACTTCCTGATGATAGTATAAGGGTTGAACTCAATGCGCCCGGGCGATTTATGGTATCGAATGCTCTTGCAGCGGCTTCTGTAGGGTATCTTCTTAATTTAAGCGCACAGGAAATAAAATCCGGTCTGGAAAATTTTGCTCCTGTAAAAGGCAGGATGAATATTACTACGCTGCAAAACGGAGTTACCATTATTGATGATTCCTACAACGCAAATCCGGATTCCATGGAAGCTGCTATAAAATCGCTTGCCGGATTAAAAGGTAAAAACAGAGGGGCGCTTGTTGCAGGAGATATGCTGGAGCTTGGGATTTACTCTGAAACTCTGCATAAAAAAATAGGTGAACTTTGTGCTGAATGCGGAATTGAAAGGCTTTATGCCACAGGACAATTTTCCTCAGATATTGCTGCCGGTGCAATTATCGGTGGTATGGATATTTCTTCTGTTTTTACAGGATCACAGGAAGACATCTTAAGTGATATGACAGAATGGCTTAGGCCTGAAGACTGGATACTTATCAAGGGTTCCAGGGCTATGGGAATGGAAAAAATAGTTGTAAAATTAAAAGAATGGACTGGAAGGTCAGCAGGGCTAAAGAAAGCTGAAAACAAAGAGTCATATACAAACAACATCGGAAAAGTAAATTTATAACTGCTTATATGGCTTTTATGTTCAAGTGTATTTTGATGCCTGCAAAACTATATAAAAATTAATTAAAACTGTAAAAAGACAAAAGCATGCTTTATCATTTACTTTATCCTTTGCATTCAACATATTCTGTATTTAATGTATTCAGATACATTACATTCAGAACAACATATGCGGTTTTAACTGCATTCTTAATTTGCTTTCTGCTTGGGCCATGGGTAATCCGCAAACTGGCGCAACTGCAAATAGGCCAGCACATCCGGGAAGAAGGGCCGAAAGGGCATCAGAAAAAAACCGGTACGCCGACTATGGGCGGAACATTGATTGTTTTTTCGCTCACTGTTACCACACTTATGTGGAGTAACCTTTCAAATTACTATGTCTGGATACTTCTTCTTGTGACAATTGGATATGCCTTGATAGGATTTGCGGATGATTATCTGAAGCAGGTAAAAAAACAGAACATGGGCTTAAGTCCACGAAATAAATTTATCCTTCAATCGCTACTGGCGTTGATTGTTAGTACTCTTATATATATCTGCCCTGATTTTTCGAGCACTCTCATCTTTCCTTTTTTAAAGAACTTTTCGCCTGACCTTGGCTTCTTTTATATTTTCTTTGCTTCCTTTGTTATTGTTGGAACTTCAAATGCAGTAAATCTAACTGATGGGTTAGACGGTCTTGCGATAGGATCTACTATTATTGTGGCAGTAGCTTATATGATTTTTGCTTATGTTGCAGGAAACATAAAAATTGCCGAATACCTTCAAATACCCTATGTGGCCGGAAGCGGTGAGGTAGCTATATTCTGCGGAAGTCTTATCGGAGCCGGTCTTGGTTTTCTCTGGTTCAACGCATATCCGGCAGAAATTTTTATGGGGGATGTCGGTTCTCTTTCTTTAGGCGGCATTATAGGAACAGTTGCTTTAATTACAAAACAGGAGATTTTGCTTGTAATAGTGGGCGGATTATTTGTTATCGAGGCATTATCCGTAATTTTTCAGGTTGGCTTTTTCAAGCTTACAAAAGGCAAAAGGATGTTCAGAATGGCGCCTCTCCATCATCATTTTGAATTGAAGGGATGGCCTGAGCCGAAAGTAATAATAAGGTTCTGGATTATTGCAATCGCTCTTCTTCTTATTTCTTTAAGCACTCTGAAATTAAGATAAAATAAACAGGGTTCAGTGGTAGGAGGAGTCAGGAATCGGGTATTGCGCAATAACCGTTATAGCGGTTAGAAAAGATAGACATAAGTGGAAACAAGCGGAATGGAATTATCAGGAAAGAAAATAATTGTAGTAGGGCTCGGCAAAAGCGGGGTATCATCAGCCACCTTTTTAAAAAAACGGGGCGCTAATGTTATCGTGACCGATTCTTCAAAAGACAAAAAACTTTTTGATGCGGCAGGCAAACTCCAAAAGATTGGTATTGCTGTTGAACTGGGTTATCATGATTCTTCTTCTTTTAGAGATTCGGAAATAATTGTTTTAAGCCCTGGCGTACCGCATACAATTGAACCTGTTGTAAACGCTGCAAAAAATGGTGCAAGCATTATAGGAGAAATAGAACTTGCATCAAGATTTATCAAAGAACCGATAGTTGCGATAACGGGAACAAACGGTAAAACTACTACAACAATACTTACAGGCAAAATGCTCGAAGAGTCAGGCCTGAAAGTATTTGTAGGTGGAAATATTGGAAATCCTCTTATAGATTATGTCGACTCAGGAAATAAAGCTGATATCGTTGTAGCAGAAATAAGCAGCTTTCAGCTTGATACAATTGAATATTTCAGTCCCAAAGTAAGTGTTTTGCTTAATATTACTGAAGACCATCTTGATCGCTATCCTGATTTTAACGCATATGCAAAGTCAAAAATGAGAATATTTATTAATCAGAAAGACGGCGATTATGCGGTATTCAATGCTTCCGATAAACATATTTCTTTAATGGCAAAAGATATTAAGTGCAGAATACTGCCCTTTTTCAATCATAATACTTTAAATGATTATAATGAATTCGCAAAAATAGCAGATGACCGGATAGTTTTTAATATTAATAATATTGCTGCAATAAATTCTGATGCAACAAATCCGGATAAAACTTTTGAAAAAGAATTCTCATTGCCTTTTTCAGGAATACATCTTTTAGGAAAACATAATATGGAAAATGTTGCTGCGGCAACTCTTGCAACTCTTGCTGCCGGTGGAAATATTGCAGGAATAAAATCCGCCCTGGAAAAGTTTAAAAGTCTTCCGCACAGGATTGAGCATGTTGCAACAATAAACGGAGTTGAATATTATAACGATTCCAAGGCTACTACCGTTGATTCGGTTATAAAAGCGCTGGAGGTATTCAACAAGCCGGTTATTCTGATAATGGGAGGCCGTAATAAAGGAAGTAATTTTGCTTTATTGGCGGATGCCGCGAAAAAGCATGTTAAAAGATTAATTCTTATAGGCGAATCTAAAGAGGAGATAAAATCTTCACTTGGAGGCATTGTTGAAACAACTCTGTCGGACTCTCTCGAAAACGCAGTTGTTACGGCAAGCAAATTTGCAGAAACTGATGAAGTTGTACTTTTATCTCCGGCATGTTCGAGCTTTGATATGTTTACAAGTTATGCCCACAGGGGAGAGACCTTCAGGAATGCTGTTAAGTCGTTATATTTGTAATCATTATTGTTTTATTGGATTTTACGGTTATTGGAATTTTGTTTATTTATAAGAATCAATTACGAATTTTTATGGTCAACAAATGATTAAACGAAATAAAGAAATTTTATCAGTAGCTGAGGCAACACCTGGGTATTACGATATAAAACTCCTGTTACCTGTGTTCATGCTGGTTATAGCCGGGATAATCATGGTTTACAGTGCAAGTTCTGTTCTTGCTTTGAAAAAATTCGGAACGGATTACTACTTTTTAAAAAAACAGGCTATGTTTGCGATAGCAGGAGTTATAGCACTGGTAACTTGCAGGCATCTTAATTACAGGTATTATAGGGTATTAGCCTACCCGCTTCTTATATTTTCGATTATTTTACTCATTGCAATACACATACCAGGCATAGGATTCTCAGCAGGAGGTTCTGCAAGATGGATACGTATCGGGGGCCTTACAATTCAACCTTCCGAATTTGCCCGCCTTTCGATGATTATATATCTTGCGTATTCTATAGATAAAAAAAGAGAAAATATAAAAGACTTCTACGTTGGTTTATTGCCGCATGTAATTGTCCTTGCAATATTTACAGCACTTATATTGCTTCAGCCCGATTTTGGCTCTGTTGTTATACTCTGTGCTCTCGCATGGATAATGCTTTTTGTGGGAGGTGCAAGAATAAGATATCTTGCTTCAGCAGTACTTATGCTTCTGCCGGTTGCATACTTTTTTATGGTAAGTGCCAGCTACAGAGTCCGGCGTCTTATGAGTTTCCGGAATCCCTGGCAATATTCTGCTGATGAGGGGTACCAGATAGTTCACTCCCTGATGGCATTCGGTACAGGTGGAATATGGGGCACAGGAATAGGAAACGGTTATCAGAAACTACATTATCTGCCCGAACCTCATACCGATTTTATTCTTTCTGTTATCGGAGAAGAGCTGGGACTTATCGGCGTTGTGGTTATCATCATATTATATGCAGTTATATTGTTTAGAGGAATAAATATCGCCAGAAAAACCGAAGACTCTTTTGGCGCATTGCTGGCAACAGGAATTACTATCGCAATAGGTATGCAGGTTTGCATAAACATGGGTGTTACACTTGGCCTTTTGCCGACAAAAGGACTTACTCTGCCGTTTTTAAGTTACGGCGGGACGTCACTTCTTATTAATATGGCAGCAATTGGGATACTTATGAATATCGGAAATCCGATAACTAAAAAGTCATATAAAAGGAATTAATGGCCATGCGCATCATCATCGCAGGAGGAGGTACCGGAGGCCATTTGTTTCCAGGAATTGCTATAGCTCAGGAATTTATTTCAAAGGAGCCTGAAACAAGCATCCTTTTTATCGGAAGAGGCAACTCATTTGAAAAGACAAACTTAGCCAAAGCAGGTTTTAATCATAAAAGTATTACAGTTGAAGGTATAAAAGGAAGGGGCATTAAAAAGCAGCTCATATCGGCTTTTAAAATACCAATGGCAATGCTTGATTCATTCAAGATACTAAAGAGCTTTAAACCGGATATTGTTTTTGGTGTGGGTAGTTATTCTTCGGGTCCTGTCATTCTGGCGGCATGGCTGCTTGGAATCAAAATAGCACTGCATGAGCAAAATATTTTGCCCGGTATTACAAACCGTATGCTTTCATATTTTGCTGATAGAATATATGTCTCATTTGAAAAAACAAAAAAACTTGCACGTCCTGAAAAAATAATTGTTTCAGGAAATCCATTGAGAAAAGAAATAACTGATACTGCAAAAAAAAACATTACGGATTGCGAAGCAGGCGAAAATCAATTTACTGTATTGATCCTTGGAGGAAGCCAGGGCGCTCACAGCATAAATATGGCGATTATTGACGCTTTATCGCAAATAAAAAATAAAGATAAATATTTTTTCATGCACCAGACAGGTTCATCGGACACGGAAATTGTTGTAAAAGCCTATGCCCAAAACAAAATATGTTATGAAGTAAAACCATTTTTTGATGATATGGCAATAAAATACAGTCAGGCTGATTTAATAATATGCAGGGCCGGCGCAACAACTGTGGCGGAAATTACAGTTATAGGGCGCGGAGCAATTTATATTCCTTATCCTTTTGCAGCTAATGACCACCAGACTCAAAACGCACAGGCGCTTTGTGATGCGGGTGCGGCTAAGATGATTACGGAAAAGGATTTAACAGGAAGTTTGCTTGCCGAAAATATTGAGTATTACTCAAACAATCCACAAGAACTCAAAAAAATGGCAAATTCGGCAAGAACACTCGGAAAACCCGATGCAGCTGCAGTTATCGTAAGTGACTGTTATAAAATGTTTGATATTTAAGGCGGCAATAAATCATGTACAGAAAAAAATACCACATACATTTTGTAGGAATAGGCGGAATAGGAATGAGCGGTATCGCTGAGCTGCTTTTAAATCTGGGTTATAAAGTTTCAGGCTCGGATATGGCTTCAACAGATATTACCGACCGTTTAAAAAGACTTGGCGGCCTTCTGTATAAAGGGCACCACGAGAGTAATATCGATGGCGCTGACGTTGTAGTGGTTTCTTCGGCAGTAAGTCCCGAAAATCCGGAAGTTGTTGCTGCGGCGCAAGTATCCGTTCCTGTGATACCAAGAGCTGAAATGCTGGCGGAGCTTATGCGTTTGAAATACAGTATCGCTGTTGCAGGTGCACATGGTAAAACCACAACTACATCTATAGTAGCATCCGTTCTTGCCAAAGGAGGGCTTGATCCTACAGTAGTAATAGGAGGAAAGCTTAAAAGTATAGATTCAAACGCCCTTCTCGGACAGGGGAATTACATTGTAGCCGAAGCCGATGAAAGTGACGGATCTTTTCTGAAGTATTCCCCTGCCATAGCCGTAGTGACCAATATTGATAAAGAACATCTTGATTTTTATAGTAATATTGATGCAATAAAAGATGTGTTTTTAAATTTTATCGACAGAATACCGTTTTACGGTCTGGCAGTACTTTGCTTGGACAATGAATATGTTCAGGATATTATCCCGAAAATCAAAAAACGCTTTACTACTTATGGAATGAGTTCTCAAGCGGTTTTTCAGGCTAAAAATGTTTCAATTGAAGGATTAATATCCAAATTCAAAGTATGCTACAACGGAAATACCCTGGGTGAAATATCTCTTAATCTTCCCGGAATTCATAATGTATATAATTCTCTTGCCAGTATCGCAGTCGGTATGGAGCTGGACATACCCTTTGACATAATAAAAGAAGCTTTGGAAAATATGCAGGGAGTTCAGCGCAGACTTGAGATAAAAGGGGAGGTCCGGGGAATAACCGTTGTTGATGACTACGGACACCATCCCACGGAAATCCGGACTACATTACAGGCTGCAAAGGATTGCTGGCCGGATAGGCGTGTTATTGTTGTTTTTCAGCCTCATCGGTATTCCAGAACAAAAGCGTTATTTGATGATTTTACCAGAGCATTTTATCAGTCCGATCATCTGATAATTCTTCCGATTTATCCTGCAGGAGAAAAAGAAATCGAAGGTATTGATTCCAAATTTTTATGTGAAGAAATTGCTGCACACGGGCACAAAGAAGCTGTTTACATGAATGATATGGAAAGTGCCGTTGAATATCTTAAAGATAAATTAAATAAAAACGATATACTGCTCACTCTTGGGGCAGGAGATGTATGGAAAGTGGGTATGGCGGTTATTGATTCTTTAGAGGAAGAACAATAAATGATGCTTGACCAGGATATGAGAAAATGGTTCGCAAATTATTTTGGCAGCAAAGTAAGATTTGATGAACCAATGTCAAAGCATACTTATTTTAAAGTAGGAGGCCCGGCGGAAGTATTTGTAGCACCTGAAAGCATCGAACAACTTGCAGAACTTATATTATGGTCTGTAGAAAAAAATGTTCCCTATATTGTGGCAGGAGACGGATCTAACCTTCTTGTAAGCGATAAAGGAATAAAGGGAATAGTAATTGTTCTTACAAAATGTTTAAACAGGATATTTAGGGTAAAGGAAGAAAAAGAATCGGTCATTATCAAGGCTATGGCCGGAACCAGAACTCAGGAGCTTTGCCGTTTTGCTATAGATGAAGGATTGTCGGGACTAAATTTTGCTTTGGGAATTCCGGGAACCGTTGGCGGAGCGATTATGATGAATGCCGGAACCTCAACGGGTACAATATCGGATATTCTTGAATCGGTTAATGTTATGGCGGCTTCGGGTGATATATTAAAAATAGAAAAGGCTGATATCGACTTTTCATACAGAAGCCTTATTTGGAAAAGAAAAATAAATATTTCCGGTAACGAAGATCCTGTAATACTGGAAGGTACTTTCAGGCTGGGTAAATCCGATACACTTGAGCTGAAAAAAGAGGCCCAGGTTATTTTGAAAAAGAGAAATGAGAGCCAGCCGACCGGATTGCCCTGTGCAGGATGCTTTTTTAAAAATCCTACATCAGGTAAAACTGCAGGGCAGCTTATAGACATGGCCGGTCTTAAAGGAACACGCATAGGCGGTTCAAATATCTCTGAAAGACATGCAAATTTTATAGTTAATACCGGCAATGCGTCTGCTTCTGACATACTTGCTCTTATGCAATTAGTGCAAAATACTGTATTTGAAAAATTTAATATTAACCTTCAACCCGAGGTTAAAATAGTTGGAATTTAAACGTTCGAGAAATAAAACCCATAAAAACAGATTTAACAGAAAAAGGCGCATTGCTTCTGTAAAGGAGCGCATTGTCTTTAACCTTAAGATTATTTTTATCCTTACGCTTGTTCCGGCTTTAAGTATTGTTTTTATATTCATACACGACTGTATAACGCAATCTGAATATTTTACTGCAAAAACAATTGAAATCAAAGGTAACCTGGTTTTGTCGAAGGAAGAAATATTAAAAAAATCCGGAATAAATCCAGGAGATAGTATATTTGCTATAAATATCTCTAAGGTCAGAAGAAATATCTTAGCAAACCCATGGATGGCAGAAGTCGAAGTCACCAGGAAAATACCATCGTCAATAACAATAACGGTGAAAGAACATAATTGTTTGGCAGTTGTTGATCTTGGTAAAAAATATTTACTGAATGATCAGGGAAATATATTTAAATATAAAGAGAATTCAGAGGCTGAAGGCCTTCCCTTAATACAGGGGCTTTCTTATTCCGATTTTGATTTAAACGGAAGAAGAACCACAGCATTTGATGCAGTGAAAACTGTATTAACACTTGGCCTGGAACCGGAATGCATTTTGCCGAACTCAAAGATAAAGTTGATACAGGTCGACAGGGAAATCGGCTTAACACTTATTGCTTTTGATGAAAACAGGATCATTAAACTCGGATATGGCAACTATCAGGGCAAGTATGAAAGACTGAAAAATGTGTGCAATCAGGTTAATAATGAAATGAATTTTCAGAATTTTGAAACTATATATTTAGATAACGGGCTTTATCGTATTGTTATATGTCCGGCAATTGAGTTGCCGTCAGATGAAATTGACAACAGTGTTGAACCAAAAACCAAAAGCCGGGAAAAACAAGCAAAGTTTGTCTTTAAATCCCCGCTTATTGCGTGATGAATATATTTACACTTAAACTATAGCGTTTAGTTATTTAACAAGGAGGATTAAAATGCCGGTAAAGGATAATATTGTTGTCGGCCTTGATATCGGGACAACCAAAATCTGTGCGGTTGTCGGAGAGCTGACAGATAAAGAAGTAAACATAATTGGAATCGGCACTCATCCTTCCATAGGCCTCAGGAAAGGAGTTGTAGTAAATATTGAATCCACTGTGGATTCAATTAAAAAAGCGGTTGAAGAAGCCGAACTTATGGCCGGATGTGAAATATCTTCCGTATATGCCGGAATCGCAGGAGGCCATATCACAGGTTTTAACAGCCGGGGCATTGTACCTATTAAGGAATCCGAGATAAGCCAGCAGGATGTTGATCGTGTTATTGATGCAGCAAGAGCTGTAGTAATACCCATGGACAGAGAAGTAATACATGTACTTCCTCAGGAATATATAGTTGACGAGCAAACCGGAATACAAAATCCCATTGGAATGTCAGGTGTCAGGCTTGAGGCAAAAATCCATATTGTAACTGGTGCTGTTACATCAGCTCACAACATTATCAAATGCGCCAACCTTTCAGGGCTGGATGTTTGTGATATTGTATTGGAATCGCTTGCTTCCGGTGAGGCTGTTCTGACCGATGAAGAAAAGGAGCTAGGTACAATGCTTCTGGATTTGGGTGGCGGCACGACAGATCTTGCTGTTTTTTCGGGGAAAAATATTAAACATACTTTCGTTCTTTCTCTGGGCGGCAATAACCTCACAAATGATATAGCTGTGGGGTTGAGAGCTTCTATTCCCGATGCCGAAAAGATCAAGATAAAATATGGAAGTTGTGTGGGTAAGAATATAAACAGTAATGATACAATTGAAGTGCCAAGTATGGGTGGACGTACACCCAGGAAGCTTTCGCGGCAGATTTTAGGTGAAATATTAGAGCCTCGCATGGAGGAAATTTTTACACTGATTAAAAGAGAAATATACAGAGCCGAAATGGAAAATTTGCTCCACTCCGGTGTTGTTCTGACAGGCGGTTCAGCTCTTTTAAGCGACGTAACTGAAATAGCGGAATCCGTATTTAATCTTCCGACCCGCCTTGGAAAGCCTATAAGAATAACCGGGCTTGTTGATGTGGTTAATAATCCAATGTATGCCACAGGAGTTGGCCTTGTAGTATACGGAGCAAAAAATCAAACCAAGAAAAAGTTCAGAATCCGCGACGGGAATATATTCAACAGGGTTATGAACAGAATGAAGAAATGGTTTAATGATGTTATTTAAAAAAGCAGATATTGAAGTTTTGCAGTAAAACTGTGGTTTAAGGCATGGTGCATTTTTTTAAATGTCAGATATATCTAGGCGGATAGTTTTTATAAATTATTCATGTAGGGGGTGAAAAATGTTCAGTATCGTAGACAATGATGGTTTAACGAAAATTAAGGTAATCGGTGTCGGAGGTGCAGGAGGAAATGCTATTAACAATATGGTTTCCTCAAATCTAATGGGCGTAAAATTTATCGTAGCAAATACGGATGCTCAGGCTCTTGAAAAATCCCTGGCCTCGGTTAAGATACAGATAGGCGAGAATCTGACTCAGGGGCTTGGGGCAGGTGCTGTTCCTCAAATCGGCCGGGATGCTGCATTCGAAACGGAAGAAGATATTAAAGCAGCTCTTGAAGACAGCCATATGGTATTTATTACAGCAGGTTTCGGCGGTGGAACCGGAACAGGCGCTGCTCCTGTTATAGCGAAAATATCCAAGGATCTTGGAGCGCTTACCGTGGCGGTTGTTACAAAACCATTTTCCTTTGAAGGTAAGAAACGTATGAAACAGGCTGAAGAAGGGATAAATGAACTTAAGAAATTTGCCGATACGGTTATTACCATTCCAAATGACAGGCTAAGAGGCCTGGCTACAAAGAATGCCAAAATGATAGAGATGTTCAGAAAGGCAGATGAAGTACTTCTCCATTCGGTAAAAGGAATTACAGACCTTATAGTAATGCCTGGTCTTGTTAATCTTGATTTCGCTGATGTAAAAACCACAATGTCCAAAGCAGGTCTTGCTATTATGGGCATAGGAGTGGGAAGAGGAGAAAACAGGGCTATTGAAGCTGCTGAACAGGCAATATCTCATCCGTTGCTGGAAGACATTTCGATAAAAGGTGCAAAAGGCGTTTTAATGAATATCACATGCAGCAGCGATATTACCATGGAAGAAATGACTGAAGCATCAGACCGCATTTACAGAGAAGTAGGAGATGATGCCGATATAATATGGGGCACGGCTGTTGATGATACAATCGGAGATGAAATGCGGGTAACGGTTATAGCAACCGGAATAGGCAGTGCAGCTGAAGAAGAGTTGTTGGTCCAAAAAGAAGAAATATCAACTGTAAAAGGCAAGGTAAGAAGTCTTACTGTTGAAGACATAAAGGCCGCTGCGAATTATGATGTGCCAACTTTTATACGACAGCAGGAAGCTGCAGGAGAATCAGGAGGTGCCACATACAGAGGGTATAAAGGGCTTATTATAGACAACAATGACCTTGATATACCGACATTTTTAAGAAAAAAAGCTCAATAATGTTTATGCATGTTTAGTGCGGCTGCCGGCCAATTCCATGAGCGGAAAACAAAAAAGAAATAAATTACCGGATACCGAGACAGGAGCTGTCCGGAAGCAGTGGAATGACCATATAAGGATAGCACTGGTATATCCCAATACTTATAAAGTAGGAATGTCAAATCTCGGTTTCCAGACGGTATATGACATTTTAAACGGGTTTGATAATATTTTATGCGAAAGGGCTTTTCTTCCCGATGATATAATAAGCCGGATACTGTCAATAGAATCATCAAGGAGCCTTCTTGATTTTGATATAATCGCATTTTCAGTATCCTTTGAAAGTGATTTTGGTAATATTATTTCAATTCTAAAAAAAGCAGGACTCCCTGTCAGTGCTAGTGAAAGAGGAACCCCCTACCCTCTTGTTATAGCCGGGGGAGTTGCCTGTTTTATCAATCCTGAGCCTGTTTTTGAATTTATAGATTGTTTTGTTATAGGCGAAGCTGAAGCAGTACTTCCCAACTTCCTGGATCATTATAAATCCGGTGCCGAAAAAAAAGATAATTTATTAGAAATAGTAAAACAAGTATCTGGAGTCTACGTTCCGGCATTCTATGAAACATCTTATAATAAAGACGGTACACTCCGTTCTTTTTATCCGATAGCCGATGTCCCTGAAAAAATCAAATACGTATATCTGAAAGATATTTCATCAGTATCAACATGCAGCAAGATCGTATCTCAAAACACTACTTTTGACCGTTCTTTTCTTATTGAGGTCTCAAGGGGATGCCCCCATGGCTGCAGATTTTGCAGCGCAGGTTTTGTATACAGACCCCCCAGATTCAGAACTTTATCTTCACTTGAAAAAACCCTGGATAAAGGGGTGGCGATAGCAGACAGGATAGGATTCATAGGAGCTGCAATTTCCGATTTGCCCGAAATTATCGCTCTTTGCAGCATGGCTCAAATAAAGGGCGCTCAAATTTCCTTTAGTTCTCTCAGGGCTGATGCTCTAACCGGTGAGCTTGCAGCAGCGCTTAAAAAGAGTGGGATCAAAACAGCAACAATTGCTCCGGACGGCGGCTCACAGCGTATCCGTAATGTGATAAACAAAGGCATAACTGAAGATCAGATTCTGTCCGCTACAGAAATAATTGTGGATGCAGGAATTCCGAATATTAAGCTTTATTTCATGATCGGGCTTCCCACAGAAACAATGGAGGATGTTGAAGAGATAGTAATTCTTTGTAAGAAGATAAAGAAGCGGTTTCTTGATTCAAGCAGAAAGAAACAACGTATCGGTCACATTACTATTAGTATTAATCCGTTTATTCCAAAACCTTTCACACCTTTTCAGTGGGCAGGCATGGATGACATTGCTTCTCTTAAAAAAAAGATTTTGCATATAAAAAACGGTTTAAAGAAAGAAGCAAACGTAAGAATAGATTTTGCATCACCCAAAAAAAGTTATTTACAGGCGCTGATATCAAGGGGTGACCGAAAGATGGCCGGATTTTTGTCGTTGGTTGAATCAAACAGCGGCAACTGGCTAAAAACACTTAAGTCTTCAACAATAAATACCGATTTTTATGTTTACAGAAAAAAATCATTTGATGAATTACTTCCCTGGGATTTCATTGACCATGGTATTAATAAATCATATCTTGAAAAAGAATATCAGAAAGCTTTACTTTTCCAAACATCTGCACCCTGTCCTATGAATTCCTGCAAAAAATGCGGCGTTTGTATAGGATAAACCGTTTTATCTTTTCAGGTATAATGGACCCCGAAATTTGAACTGATGGTTAAGCTACTTTTTCTGTGATATTGACTCCATTATAAAGGAGACAGAATGAGAAAGCAATATCCAGGGAATTTTAAAGCAAAGGTTGCATTGGAAGCCATCAGGTCAGAG
>NZ_JBAMMY010000238.1:0-5885 GCF_051233685.1 Desulfobacterium sp. N47 | reverse complement strand
AATAGTGATACCTTCGCTCTGTGGGGGTAATCCCATATTGCCCTCCTTGTGTATGGTTAGTTTGTCAAAACTATTATTACCATAAAAGGGAGGGCAATTTTTGCTATTTCATGCCCAAGGTCTCTCTTTTTCTACGCTACCAAAATTTTAATTATTTTTCCGTTACGAACCGATAGTTTCATCTTATGTTATTCAATCTGTTAATATTGTTTTTAGAATAACCCTGTACATAGTGAACAATAATCATAAAATTCATTTTCACCTTGCGTGAACTAAAAGCTTTTAGAACAAGTTGTTATACAGAGCTTAGCATATCAGGCTGTTCGTATAGTAATTTAATACACCTTTATAAATTGGTTATCTGCCGGAAGGCTTATTGCACTTCACTTCCGCACAATATCTTACAGCAGAAAAAATGATTGACATATAGCTTTAACTTTCCTATATATTCTGGCCATTGTAAAGCACTATATTATCATCATAATGATAATTAAAGAAGAATTAGAAAATGCATAGAAAATATATGTAGAGGAGGTGAAGTGTCTTTAAGGTTTTTTAGTATTTTTGTATGATAAATAAATAAACAATAAAGGGGGTTTTAAAATGAGTGCAACTATACAATTTGCATTAGGATGCGGTATATTAGGCGTTATATACGCAATTATGACTGCAATCTGGGTGTCAAAGCAGGACGCAGGAAATGCTAAAATGCAGGAAATATCAAATGCAATTAAAGAGGGCGCATATGCATTTCTTGGACGTGAATATAAGACAGTAGCAGTAGTTGCTGTATTGCTGGTTATCCTTATTTCTGTATGTGGCCTCGGCAAATGGACGGCCATCGGTTTTATCATTGGCACTGTTGGTTCAGCGCTGGCTGGCTTTGTTGGTATGTGGGTTACTGTTAGAGCTAACGTACGTACCACACAGGCGGCAAGCAGAGGTCTCCAGGCTGCTCTCGGCCTTGCCTTTAAAGGTGGCTCGGTAACAGGAGTTATGGTTGTTGGCCTTGGAATTATTGGACTTGCCGGTTTTTATTACATAGCAAAAGCGGCTGATCCCGAGCATGCATCCCATGCTCTGATAGGTCTTGGATTCGGATGCTCACTTATGAGCGTTTTTGCCCGTATTGCAGGCGGCATCTATACAAAGGCTGCCGACGTCGGAGCTGACCTTGTTGGTAAAGTTGAAGCCGGAATTCCTGAAGATGATCCCAGAAATCCTGCTGTTATTGCAGACAATGTTGGTGACAATGTAGGCGACTGCGCAGGCATGGCAGCAGACCTTTATGAAACTTATACTGTTACCCTTGTTGCGGCTATGCTGCTTGCAAAAACGGTTTTCGGCGACAATAGTCCCTGGATAGAGTTTCCGTTGATGCTTGGCGGAATCTCGATCATTGCTTCAATTATCGGAACATTTGCAGTAAAGCTTGGCAAAAAGCAGTATATCATGGGCGCTTTATACAAAGGGCTTGCTGTTTCAGGCATACTTGCCGCAGTGGCATTTTATATTGTGACAGGCAGTTTCCTGAAAACTTTGCCGGCAGATACAATTGCTAAATATCCGTCATTTACACAGATGAACGTTTTTCTGATGGCGCTCATTGGCCTTGTGTTAACAGGCCTGATTGTTGTTATCACAGAGTATTTTACTGCCAAAGAATATAGCCCGGTACAACACATTGCAAAAGCCAGCCTTACCGGTCATGGAACAAACGTTATCGCAGGTCTTGCTGTAAGCATGAAAGCTACTGCTGCACCGGTTATAGTAATTGTGTTATCAATCCTTGGTGCCTATAAATTAGGTGGTGGTTTTGACGGTTCTGCCAGTGGCGGTCTTTTCGCTATCGCTCTATCCGCTGTTTCCATGCTTTCGATGACTGGTATCGTAGTTGCTATCGACTCTTACGGTCCTATTACGGACAACGCAGGCGGTATTGCCGAAATGTCCGGACTGCCCGAAGAGATCCGCAACATTACGGATCCGCTGGATGCTGTAGGAAATACAACAAAGGCTGTAACAAAAGGCTACGCGATAGGTTCAGCCGGACTTGCGGCTATTGTACTTTTTGCCGAATACTCGCGTGCATTTACTGATAAAGGTATTGATAACGTAATTGTTTTTGACCTTTCAAACCCGATGGTTCTGGCAGGCCTTTTCATCGGCGGCCTTCTTCCTTATTATTACGGATCTCTTCTTATGGAGGCTGTCGGCAAAGCAGCAGGAAGCATTGTGGAAGAGGTTAGAAGACAGTTCCGTGAAATCCCGGGTATTATGGAATATAAGGCAAAACCGGAATACGGCAAGTGTGTTGATATTGTAACAAAAGGCGCAATAAAGCAGATGATGCTTCCTGCTCTTATTCCTGTTGTTGTTCCTATCGCGGTTGGTTTTACCCTCGGCAGGGAAGCTCTCGGCGGAGTTCTTATAGGAAGCATTCTGACCGGTCTTTTCCAGGCAATAGCCATGACAAGCGGCGGCGGTGCATGGGATAATGCCAAAAAATCTTTTGAAGACGGCGTTACCGACGACAAGGGTGTTGTGCACAAAAAAGGCAGTGATGGTCACAAAGCATCCGTCACGGGTGATACAGTAGGCGATCCTTACAAGGATACAGCCGGTCCTGCCATTAACCCGATGATCAAGGTTATCAACATCGTTGCTCTATTGATTGTTCCTTTAATGATGATGATGGGTAAATAAATATAGTTGTATTGTATATTAAAAAGGCCGTTCTTTTATAAAGAACGGCCTTTTGCATTATTTGGTTTTTTTATTAAAACCACATTAAATGTCATCAAATTAAACCCATATATAACATGATAAATTATCCCAAAAAAGTCAGGGCATTAGGTCTTTGTTCGGGTGGACTGGACAGCATTTTGGCCGCATTGATTCTGCGTAAACAACAGATTGAAGTTGAATGGATAACTTTTGAAACTCCGTTTTTTTCTTCACAAAAGGCAATAAATGCTTCAAAAATAACCGGCATCCCTTTAACTGTAAAAAATATTACTGAAGTATACATGAAAATGCTGAAAAGTCCGCATTGCGGATATGGAAAAAATATGAATCCATGCATAGATTGCCATTCTTTAATGTTTGAAATAGCAGGCAGCCTCATGAAACAAAAAGGGATTGATTTTCTTTTCAGCGGGGAAGTTTTAGGCCAGCGGCCTATGTCTCAGACATCATCCTCACTCAGATATGTGGAAAAGCACTCCGGTTATGAAGGTTATATACTAAGGCCATTATCTGCAAAAAGAATAGCCCCGACAATACCCGAGAAAGAAGGGCTTGTTGACAGGGAGCTTTTACTTGATATTACAGGAAAATCGAGGAAGATTCAGATAGCTCTTGCAGCAGAATTCGGTATTTCAGATTATCCTGCTCCTGCAGGAGGCTGCCTCCTGACAGACAGGGAATTTTCCAAACGGTTAAAAGATCTTTTTTTAAACCAGGAAAATTATTTGGAAAACGAATTGCATTTATTAAAATTTGGCAGGCATTTTAGAATCAATAAAAGCACAAAAATAATTGTCGGGAGAAACAAGTCCGATAATGATAATATTGAAAAGTTGTTTAATCCGTCTTCGGATATTATATTCAAAATAAATGACTTTCCGGGACCGTTGGCGATAATACCAAATGGTGGAAGCAATGAAGCAATAATACTTGCGGCATCTATATGTGCAGGATACAGCAAAATACCTGAATTAGAACAAATAAACGTTACAGTAAGCACTCCTGCAGGCAGCAGAATCATAAAAGTTCTTGCTATTCCTCCAGGCAAAATAAAGCATCTTATGATACAGTAATATAATTTGGTTCAGCAATTTCTCGCCCTGAGTTGACCGCAGGCTGCAGAAATATCCTGCCCCTTGCTGTTCCGGATTACAGCAGTATAATTTTCATTTAGCAGAATATTCAGAAAATGATGGATTACAGACTCTTCCGGCCTTTTAAATTCACTTGTTTCGTATTCATTAAAAGGAATCAGATTTATTTTTGATTTAACAGGCCTTAGCAGTTTTGCAAGGCGGTTTGCATCAGCCGGAGAATCATTTACTCCTTTAATAAGAATATATTCAAAAGTTATCCTGTTTCTGGGTTTTAAATCATATGTACGGCATGCCTCAATCAGCTCTTTGACAGGATATTTTCTGTTAATCGGCATAAGCATGTCTCTTGTGCTATTATCAGCGGCATTTAGCGATATTGCCAGATTAACTCCTGCATCCTTTCCAAGATCTTTTAAAAAAGGAACAAGCCCTGCTGTTGAAATGGTAATCTTTCGTTTCGAAAAACCAAGGCCGGTGTCTTTTGCCGAAATTGTATCTATTGCTTTTATAACATTTTTATAGTTTGCAAGAGGTTCGCCCATTCCCATGAATACAATATTAGAAAGACGTAATTTTTCTCCTGCGACATCGTTTTGGATATCACGAACCTGAGATACGATTTCAGCTTTTGTAAGATTTCTGGCAAAACCACCTTTTGCTGTTAAACAAAACCTGCATCCCTGAGCACATCCAACCTGACTTGAGATGCATAAAGTATAATGATTCTTTTCAGGAATAAGCACGCTTTCGATATAATTTCCGTCTGTTAATCCGAAAAGATATTTTTTTGAACCATCACTGGATATTTCAACCTTTTGTTTATTCAGGCGGTTTATCGTATAGTGATTTAAAAGAAGCTTTCGCAATTCAAGTCCGATATCTGTCATTTCTTCAAAAGTATCAACCTGTTTCGAATATATCCACTTGAAGATCTGGTGAGTTCTGTAAGCTTCAATTCCCATTTCTTTCAGCCAGAAAGAAAATTCATCTTTTGTAAGTTCAATTATATTTTTTTTTGACTCTGAATTCATAAATAATATCTTTTATATTGCCAAGTTTAAAACCTATAAAAAACCATAATAAAAACTACTCAATAAATCTCAATTAATTGGGTGCCTTTGATTATTATTTTGTCAGATAAGATCAAATAATAGTTTGATCTTATTATAAGTCCTGCCATTGTGATTCGGAGCATTTTAAATAATATATAACTTAAGATCCCCTTGTTCAGGATCAATCAAGATGATAAAATAAATCAATAAAGTGCACAAATTGTGTCTGATAATCCCTTAAAAGCTACAATCCGGAAGACAACATTGATAATTTCACAGCATTATATTTAAATTGAACAGTCTATAACTTTTTTATCTCAATGTTGCAATAACAGAAGGCAGCACTTATCGTTTTTAACAAAGCCATCTTGTTCAGAGGAGTTTTATAATTGGGAAAAACGGAAGAAAAAATAAAACCATTCAGACTCGTGAAATATTTTTCTTTTTCAAGTATTATAGTTTTGTTTGCTGGTATTTTGGTGCTGACAGCCTTGAATACTCACTGGATTAGAAAAACACAGCTAAAAAAGAGTGAAGAATATGCGTTTCTCATTGCTGCCAATCTGAATAATCAGCTTTTTATGCAATTTTTTATTCCGGTTTCACTGAAATACGGAAAGATACAGCTCAGAAATAAAGAACAATCTCAAATTATAGATAATGTTATCCGCGGGACTCTCCACGGGTACAAAGTTGATAATGTTACAATATATGGTGTTGAAAGAAATGTGATTTCATACAGTTTCGATAAAAATCTCTTGGGAAAAGAAAATTTAGGCGGTCAGGAATATTATAGAGCACTTTCAGGTGAGCCAACAACAAAGTTGGTTCAAAAAGGCAATTATTTTCAGTAGTGTCCGGTTAAGTTTTTGCATGTTATATGGGATAAAAAAATTATAAAAATGTTTATTTTTTGCTTGACAAAGCAGATAAAAAATTTTTGTCGCCTTGTTATAAATTATAATTATAATAAGGAGTTAAGACAAAA
>NZ_JBAMMY010000235.1:0-8800 GCF_051233685.1 Desulfobacterium sp. N47 | reverse complement strand
AAGAAGAGCTATTAATTCCGAGATAACGGGTCTGACACAACTGGTTCCTTTTCTTGCAACAACCGGAAATACTTCTCCTTTTATAGGGTTGTTCGGTACGGTTTGGGGAATCATGAATTCATTTCACGGAATCGGGCTGAGCGGGCTTCCGTGGAAAAAAGGGATACATCGGGAAAACTGACAGATTATTGGTTTGTTAAAATAAGTTATGTGCATACAGGCAGTTTATAATCTTTGAAGAATTGCCATATGATCTCATTGGCATTAAGATTTATTGCAGTTTTGCCATAAGCTTTTGCCGGAAAGAACCTTGGTCTTCCAGGCCAGGTGTGTCCGCCGCCCTCAATTCTGTAAAATATTACTTTTGCTGCTTCTTGCCCTTTTCCGTAAATATAGCACTTAACAAACAGGCCGGATGGGTCCTTTTCCAGGTCAGTGCAGGCAGGTTCACAATCGCAGCAGTTCTTATTTATCCACCATTGAATAAATTCTTCCGCAGATAAACTGGAACCCCGAAACGTACCTGCAGTTCCGCCTTCGTAATATGCCAATTGATCTGCTGTGCCATGAAAATAAAGAACCGGCACCGGACGCTTGGGTTGCCACTTTTTATCCATATCTTTAACTATGGTTCCGGCAACAGAAGCAATCGCTGCTATCTTATCCGAAATTGCAACTCCGAGAAAATTTGCCATGCCCCCGCCGTTGGAATATCCTGCAACATAGACACGACGATGGTCAATGTCCGCACTTTCTGTCAATTTATCAATCAATGCCGATATGAATTTCACATCATCTACTTCCGGAACCCGGCTGTCATTCCAGTATAACCTGCCTTTGTATATTCCTATTGCATCGGGATATACTACTACAAAATTATTGTCGTCAGCCGTATCGGACAATCCTGTGATCCGTTCCATCTGAATGCCGGTCATTTGCCCGCCATGCATCATAATAAACAATGGCAGGCGTTTACCGGCCTTAAATCCCCTCGGCATATGAACACGATATGTCCGCTTTCTTTCATCAATTATCATAGTACAGTCATAATTTCCGGGAGATTTGAAATCTATTCCGGAAGATCCGGTAGAAGCAGAGCTTACATCCTGGCCAATAATATCTTTTTGCGGCATATTGATTTACCTGCTTTAAAATTTTATAGGATTTGCGGTTTAATCCCGGCATAAAAAATTACAAAATACTTTCCTGACTTGTCATTGCGTATTGTTCTCTGAGCACGCGTTTTAGCTTTTTGCCCGAAGTTGAAGACGGGATCTCATCAATAAAGATTACTTGTTTAGGCTTCTTATGCGATGCAAGTTTATCTTTCACATAATCGATAATATCCTGTTCGCTTATTTCGGCATTTTTTTGGGCAACCACGTAAGCAACAAGTCTTTCTCCCCAATTAACATCCGGCACGCCGATTACCGAAGCATCGTATATCTCCTTATGGTTGAGCAGCACTTGTTCAATTTCGGCAGGATAGATATTAACACCGCCTGATATAACCATATCAACATCCCTGTCTGCTATGTAGTAATATCCGTCTTCATCCATTCTGGCCATATCGCCTACGGTAAAATAGCCGTTATGGTAATTTGATCGGGTTGCTTTTGTATTTTCATAATATCCGCCAAGCAAAAAAGGGCTTTTCACATATATTTTTCCAGTTTCTCCGGTCGGCACTTCGTTTTTGTCAGAATCCAACAGCCTGATATCAACTCCAGGAGCTGCCTTTCCGCAACTTCCCGGTTTTTTTATCTGGTCTTGTGGCAGCAGATATGTCACGCAGCTAAGCTCGGTTCCCCCGTACATCTCATAGATCTTGTCATTTCCGAAGATTTCAACTGCTTTCTTTTTAAGGTTAAACGGGAAAGCTTCTCCGGTAACTATTATCAGACGAAGTGATGAAATATCATAACCGTTTAAAGTCTCTTGGGGCAGATTGCAGATTCGGTTCAGCATGGTGGGCACAACAAAAGTTGTGGTAACCCGGTGTTTTTGTATAAGTTCAAGAAAATTTTTTGCATCAAATTTTGGCATAATGACTACAGTATTGCCGAAAAGAAAGGAGCAGGTGGCAAAACTCAAAGGTGCAGTATGACATAAAGGACCTGCCACAATATGTATGTCGTCAAAACCCCAGCCGGTTATGAATGCATATAAAAGCATTATATTCAGCCTGTTTTCGCTGTTTCTCACAACGCCTTTCGGCCTGCCGGTTGTACCTGATGTATATATAAGAGAAGATGCCATCTCATAACCGGAATTATTGATTGAGGGATAATTATCAATATCGGAATAAATCAGATTTTTAAATTCTACCGCATCCGACTGCCCCGGCCCGTTCAGGCAAACATATACTATTTCATGATTTTTGATTTTGTCTTTTATGCCTGAAACTATATTTTCAAATTGATAATCGTAAATCAAAACCTTTGATTTGGAGTCATTAACGATATGGGCAACTTCATCTTCTTTGAAACGATAATTGATAAAAACAGGAGTTGTGAAAATCTTGCCGCAAGCATGCCATATATATATTATTTCTGGACAATTGGACATAAGAACCGAAATCCGGGAGCCAGGCTCAGCACCAAGCTGCAATAAAGAATCAGCTAAAATATTACCGGTTCTGTCGAGTTCTTTATATGAGATGGCTATGTCATTGCTGATAATTGCCGTTTGTTTAGGGATTCTGATTGCATGTTTTGCTATCCCAAGTTTTTCGGTATCGATGTTATTTATATAATCTTTAATATCCATATAATTAAAAAAACCTTTTTATGTTAACGCTTTTATATTATTAATAGATATGAAATCAACTTGGAGATTGTCAAGAAAAACCCAAAATCCGCGATTGGTTTGCACAAATTTATTTTATAGGCATTTAAGAATTTCGTGCTCATTATAAACTTTTGTAAAGCGATGCAACATTGCCATGAAAAAGGGGAAAAGCCACTTAACTTATGACCTTATAGCTTGACACTATAATACCTCATCTTTATATTTGCAAAATGAGACTTTTGCATAATACCTTCTTAAGGCCGGTTGCCGGGCTCAAATTTCAATCCCCGAAATACTTCAATTTATTTCTGTGGTTGAAATTATTGCCTTTCTTGTTCCTGACCAAAATCGGGTATTCTTCAAAAGTCCTAAAAATAAAATCTATAGGCAACTTCGGATAATAAAACAAGGAACTTAATAATATGGAATTTGAACCGGTAATCGGGCTTGAAGTTCATGCCCAGTTGAAAACCAATACAAAAATATTCTGTTCGTGTCCTGCTTCTTTTGGAGCACCACCTAATACCCACACTTGTCCTGTCTGCCTCGGAATGCCCGGCGTGCTTCCTGTGTTGAATAAAAAAGTTGTCGAATATGCCATACTGATGGGAATAGCCACAAAATGTACAATTTCGAAATTCAGCAGGTTTGCCCGGAAAAATTATTTTTATCCGGATCTTCCCAAAGGATACCAGATTTCCCAGTATGAGCTTCCCATTTGTGAAAATGGCTATATAGATGTTGATGTTAACGGTTTAAAAAAAAGAATCGGGATCACAAGAATCCACATGGAAGAAGATGCGGGAAAGCTGATACATGATCCGTCCCGTCCTTTTTCAATGGTGGATTTTAACAGAACCGGCGTCCCTCTTATTGAAATAGTAAGTGAGCCGGATATAAGATCATCTGAAGAAGCAGTCGCCTATCTGAGGAAAATAAGGTCCATATTAAGATATCTTGATATCTGTGACGGAAATATGGAAGAGGGAAGTTTCAGATGCGATGCGAATATTTCCATCCGCTCAAAAGGAAGCGAACCTTTCGGAACAAGAACCGAACTTAAGAACTTAAATTCATTTAAAAATGTTGAAAAAGCAATTTTATACGAAATAGAAAGGCAAAAAGATATTGTATTTGACGGCGAAGAGGTTATTCAGGAGACAAGACTCTGGGATCCTGAGAAGAACAATACCGTCTCCATGAGAGGCAAAGAAGATGCGCATGATTACAGGTATTTTCCCGATCCCGACCTTCTTCCTCTTTCAATAGACGATAGCTGGATAGCAAAATTAAAAAAAGAACTGCCTGAACTGCCTGATGAAAAAAAAGAACGTTTTGTTTCAGAATATGGGCTTCCGGAATATGATGCCGATGTTTTAACCGGCGCTGTCGAACTTGCCGGGTATTTTGAAGCCTGTGCAAAAGAATTTCAAAACCCAAAGCAGGTAAGCAACTGGATAATGGGTTCGCTTTTAGGACTTCTTAATGCAGAAGGCAAAACTATAGAGCAATCTCCCATAACCCCTTCCAATCTTGCAGAATTGTTGAAACTTATCGATCAAAATATAATCAGCGGCAAGATTGCAAAAACGGTTTTTGAAGAAATGGCAAAATCCGGAAAACCACCGCAGGAAATAATTAAGGAAAAAGATCTGGTACAGGTTACGGATGAGGCCCTGCTTGAAGATATCGCTGTAAAATTAATATCATCATGTCCTAAAGAGGTTGCGGAATATAAAGCCGGCAAAACAAAAGTGATAGGATTTTTTGTAGGAAAAATCATGAAAGAAACAAAAGGAAAAGCAAACCCTGAAATAGTAAACAGGATATTAAAAGATAAATTGTCGGCTGACTAATAGTATTTATAAAACCATCAACAGTGGTATCAAATAAGAGAGGCCTCTTAGAAACTGAGAGAAAGACGCGTACCTGATTCATATGGGCTTTTATCGTTTTTCCCGTGGAATGATTATTTTTCGATCGGAAGCAGCAAAAACGCAACAAGGTTTAGTTGCGCTAATCTAATACGGCTCCTTTTTTCTCTACTGCCGCTTTTTCGATACGCAATAAGGCAAGCAAAATACCTGTAAAAAACCAGAAAGAAAAAGAAAAATATCTCGAAAAGAAGCTTTCATTGATCAGGCAAATGAGAAAGACAAGAGCAGGCCACAATCCGATATATTTTATATGCAGATCGAGAGTATTGTTTTTTAATAAGCCATTCAATCTATACATAAGAAAGATGAACCATGTTAAAAAAGCAACGACACCCATAAGTCCGAAAGCATAAAAGAGTTCAACCGGTATCATATGAGGGAAGGTAAAAGGATAGTTGATGTGATCAAACTGAATATATTCAGATTTAAATACCCCCGGTCCTCTCCCGATGAGCCAATCTGCCATCCAAAACTTTGCTTTAATCAGAGCAAGAGTCTGGCTCCAAATAGTCCAGCGCAGCTCTGTATTGCTATCAAATATTGATAGTGCTCTCATACGAAGAGTTTCATCGTAAATAAAAAGCAGTAATGTTACGACACCAAAGACAGCAAGGTATTTTAGCGATTTTATTTTATCAGGAACATAGAATACTATAATTAACAATACTATGCCGACAGCAATTAATGGGGCCCGCGTCTTTGAAAGCATCAGAGCTGCACCTAATATGAGCAAGCTGACCTCATATGCATAAAAGGACAATTTCGAAGGTTTTGCGAGCAATTTGGAAATGGCAGCCAGTATCCCTATGCCGGACCACAATGCCAGATAAAAGGTATTATAAAAAAAAGAGTGTGCTCTTGTATCTATACCTTTTAAACAGAAAAGCTGATAAAATGCATAAAATGCTGCCATGAGTGCGCTTGCCATAAAATAGTGAACGATTCTATCTATCCGCTTTTCATCATGGCCCGAAAAGTCAAATAATACCATACAAAGAGCGATGCCCTTTATACAATACATGACCGAACCTCTACTCACATCAGGCTGCTTCGAAAAAATAACGGATATCACTATTGTACCTATAAATACCAGCAGGAAATAACCAGATGGCGGCATCACCACACTATCTTGCCGTAGTATCTTTCCTGATAACCATATAATAATCAATGACATCCAAAGCTTGTTGAAGAATCCTAAATTAAGAGGGAATGCGAATATGAGCAAAATGATGTTCAACTCGATCAGATAATCTATAAAGCGGCCATACTGCTTCATGCTGCCTTGCCTTTAATCTTAGACAAAAGGGAATAGTAAAACAGCTTTGCTATATAATTTCTTGTTTTTAATGCTTTTCGGAAAGCATCTTTCAGTTCGGTAATATCTATAGGAGTCTTAAGGGAGAGCTTTATGAATTTTATATATTCACTGCATAGGTATCTTTTTATTGTTTTTTCATATATTTTAACATCATGCATTAACAGCTTCTCCAAAGCCATTATTTTTTCCCTTCGGATCTCTATTTTAAAGGCAGGCGAAATAGATGTATTACCCGAATGCTTTCGATAATACATCACCGGTTCATCAAGATAGGCGATTTGTGCGTAAAGTGCTAATTGATACCAGATGGTGACATCTTCCGAATACTGAAAATCCTCATCGAATCCATCAAGCTTTTGAAATATTGATTTTCTGAACATCCCGGAAGGGAAAAAGATTTTAGCCCTTCCTTCAATTAAATCCTTTACTGAATGCTCTGAACTGCTGTAACTTTTTTTCTTCACTCTCAGGCGTATGTTCGTCTTTATATTGTTGTCGATAATATATGCATCGGCAAATACAACATCAATTCCGGGATGCCGTCTAAGATATTCAACCCTTTTTTTTATACTTCCCGGCAACAACATGTCATCTGAAGCAATTTCGCAGATATATTCTCCGTGCGCTAATTTTATGCCCTGATTTAAAGCTTTGATAAGTCCTTTGTTAGCTTTAGTTATATATCTAAAACCAAACGGATGCTTTTTAAGAAGCGCTTCAATTATTTTACCGGTATCATCGGTTGAGCCATCATTAATAACTATTAAATCTATATTCGCATAATCCTGGTCAAGTATACTTGAAATGCAGTCGGAAACGTATTCGGCGTGATTGTGCGCGGGGACTATAATGCTGACCAAAGGCTCATCTTCTGAAGTTTGCTCAATCAGGTCTTTCCGGAAGACATTTTCTGATGTCGGTTGCTCTTTCATATTAGAAATTGTACTTCCCCGCTATTTCATGTGGCAGATCAAAGTTTTAGTTTACCAGCAATAAATTATCTTGATTCAGGTCTTATTCTATATCTCTTGTCCATAGAGAAGCCATGGCCGGGCCACCGCCAACACATAGTGACGCCCCGCCCGTCATCAAATCCAGCCGTTCCATTTCATAATATAATGTTACGATAAGACGAAGCCCCGTGCATCCCACGGGATGGCCTAATGATATGCCTGACCCGTTATGGTTATGCTTTTCTATATCCAGTGTAATATTGTAGTCTTCCTCAAGCATTCTTTTTACACCAAGCATCTGAACGGCAAAGGCCTCATTGATTTCCCAATAGTCGATATCCTCAAATTTCATGCCGGCCTGGCTTAGGCATTTGGGGATTGCAACCGCCGGCCCAAGCCCCATAATCTCGGGAGCAACCCCTTCCGTGCATACATTGATAAGTTTCATAAGGGGTTTAATGCCAAGTTCTCCTGCCTTTTTTTTTGACATAATAACGGTAGCCGCCGCCCCGTCGCAAATGCCTGAAACATTGCCGATAGTAACCACACCGTTTTCTTTAAAGGCGGGTCGCAATTCGGACAGGCTCTTTACAGTGGCGTTTCTGTCCACATGTTCATCCGTATCAAAAAAGGTTGATCCTTTTTTGGACTTTATTTTTATGGGAAGAATTTCTCTTTTGAATTTTCCTTCATCAATGGCCTTCGCGGCCCTTGCATGACTCAACACAGATAATTCATCACATTCTTTACGGGAGATATTATATCTTGCACCGATATTTTCAGCGGTTAATCCAACATGTCCCGGAACCAGTTCATCGACCAAAGCATCATGATACATGTGATCTTCGATGGTTCCCTGGCCCATTTTGTAACCTTGTCTTCCTTTGGTCATAATATAGGGTGCATTTGTCATGCTTTCCACAGCAACAATCAAGGCGATTTCAGTTTTACCCAGCATAATATTGTGAGCTGCAATCTCAAGGGCACGCATTCCCGAAGCGCAATTCTGATTCACAGACACAGCACCGCTTCGACCGGGAAGACCCAATCTCATGGCGACCTGACGTGCAGGCAAAGAGCCCTGAAGCGCTGTAAAAATCTGCCCCATGCATATCTCATCAATCTGATCCGCAGGTACGCCGGATCTTTTTATAGCTTCTCCACCGGCAGCAATTGCCAGATCTCTTGCCTTAACCTTCCGGAGGCTTCCTAAAAATTCTCCGATCGCTGTTCTGCAGGCGCTTACAATTACAACTTCTTGAAGCTCCATGGTTTTTGTTTTCCTCCTGTGAGTTTACCGGTGTTTATTTTTAACTTGTTCCACTTAAAAACCATTAATCTATGCTGTTTATTCACAGATTATTGCCCAATAAATTTTTGTTTTTATAATTACGGTTTGCCCGGCCGTATTTTCCAAAAATTATCATAACACTTTTTCCTTTCAGTTAACCGACTATGCTTGATAAGTCAAGCCTGCTCTCGACTCATGTTTTATAACGAATGCTAAGAACCTGTCCTGTTTGAGAAATAGCCGGGCATAAATACATGATATTATTTTATGCTTTTTTTGATATAAAACAAGTTTTGCATAAGCTTTGGGTAGAACTTATTTGCTTTTATATAACTATTGAAGTAGAGAAAAGATAATATTGTAATTTTTTTCAGTAGTGTCCGGTTAAGTTTTTGCATGTTATATGGGATAAAAAAATTATAAAAATGTTTATTTTTTGCTTGACAAAGCAGATAAAAAATTTTTGTCGCCTTGTTATAAATTATAATTATAACAAGGAGTTAAGACAAAA